>CAJCIF010000146.1 GCA_903970355.1 Actinomycetota bacterium | reverse complement strand
GCCGCCCCCGCCCGCAAAAGGGTGAATGTGGAGGAGCGGTCCAAACAAACCAATAACGAAAAATATGGCGGCTGCAATTGTGGCAATCGGCCAACCAAGCGTGTAGCCAATAAACAAAGCAGCTGGTGCTTCCGGCACATAAAGCGTATAACGCACGGCTGCCGTTGGCTGCACAAGTTTCGGCACAGCTTTTCCGATTATTGTCTGCACATTTTCAGGTAAATAGGAAATCACTATTTTGGCGCGACTAACTATAAAAGAGTTCAGATTGTGAGCGGTTGCTGTCGGTAAGTCGAAAGCCGTAAAAGCCGCAAAAAAGAGTATTTCTATACCAAGGCACACGAGAATACCGCGGCCCACCATGGACTTTCGCTTTATTCTGTGGACCCGGCCACCGGTTCGCGCTTTAACTATAGACTGCAAAAAGTCTCTACTCCGCCTGTCGCGGTCTATTTTCCGCTTCCGGGGTTGAAAAGGTCAAGTCAAAAGACTGCAATCCACCCACTATAGGGCTTCGCTGAGTGGAAACTAAGGTTTGCGGTGACGATGTTCGTTAGTGAACTCGCTTAGCGAACTCGGTACGAAAGGCTCCAGGACAGACATGCGCTGCTGCAAAAGCTTCTTGAACTGGGTCGTTTCTATGTTTTCCGTCCACAAAACGAGGGCATCCTCGGAATTGTCCTGGTAGTAACTCTTCCGAATGCCGAGATTTTTGAAGCCATATTTGTAATAGAGGGTTTGAGCCCGTTCGTTCGAAACTCTCACTTCAAGAGTCATCCATCTTGCTCCGACACGTCTGGCTTCGATTATGTTGTTAATCAAAAGTCGCTCACCCACATGCTGACGGCGATAGGTTGGATGAACAGCTAAAGTGGTTATGTGTGCTTCTTCACCAATTAGCCAGAAGCCTGAGTAACCAACGAGCGTATTGGTATTGCAGTTAACAGCCGCGAAATAGCAGCCCATTGCATTACTCAACTCGTTTTCGAAGGATTGTTCGGACCAATGATGGCTGCCGAAGGCTTCGGGCTCTATCAGCATGACATCGGGCAAGTCTTCCATCGACAGCTTTCTGATGCCTAGTTTGAGACGGTCTTCCGAAATTCTTTGGGCGTTCACTTCACGGTGCCTTTTAGGGTTATCGATGCTTGCCTTAAGTACAAGGGCCGGACAAGTTCGTAGTGAAACTCATTGCGCAGCGTTTTTCTTAAGTTGGATACCGTGGAATTTTGTCTGAGCTGCGACTCCTTTAAAGATACCCGATGAAAGGCGATTTCTGATTGTATGGAAGCAATATTATTGAGGGGTGGCAACAGTCTTGCCTCCATGCCATAGATTTTTAATTCGTCCAACAAGGTTTTGTCGGCATATAAACTGGCTGTTTGAGGGAGCTGCCCCTTAAGCTCGCTTACGGTGGTTGAGAAATACTCAACCGAATCCAAGCTGAGTTTGGTACCGACGTAGATATGCCCCCGTCCAGCATCTAATAAGTAGATAGAGGGAAGTTCAGTTTGCGTTGCGTAGCAGTCGAAAAGGGAAACTCCCACAAGCGCTGTCTCAAGAGCTTGAGCCAGTGTTCGAGCTGTTACTACAGCAACTCGAATGCCGGTAAAGCTACCTGGACCAGTGCCGACTGCAATGGTGTCGATACTGTCCTTGGGCCAATGGCAATCGCCAAGCAACCGATCGATGGTGGGAATGAGTTCTGAGGCTGCGTATTGACGGCTGCCCGGCTTTGCCGACACAACCACGTCGCTTTCAATAGAGTCGTCTTTTCCTAATGCTACGTGCAGATCGTTTGCGCTCGTATCAAAGGAAATGATGCGCATAGCAAGATTTAGCTGCTCGGATCCTGATCGGCAGGAAGCCTCGTTTTGCTTTTCGCTTCATCCGACTTGGTGGAGTCGCCGTTCTTTCCGCTGTTGCCATTCTCGCTCACTGGAGCTTCTGCCGGTTTGTCTTCATTGGCCGTTCCGTCTTGGCTGGAAGTACTAGCGGGCTGCTTGAATGAGATGGTGGCATTATTGCTGTTAGTGTTGGTTGTATTGCCGGGTCCGGGACCGGTTTCCGGCAGCACCGAATTCATGATCTCATCGAGAGCGCGGTCGAGTTCAGATCTTGTATCGTCTGGGCTGTCTGACTCACCACCCGATTCTTCCATGTTTTCAAACTGATCGTAATTGAGCATAACCGGTTGGGCGCGGAAGACGAGCTGAATGGATTCCTCTTGTATAGAACGGAGCAAGAGGTTGAACATATCAAATGCTTCTCGTTTGTATTCCTGAAGAGGATCGCGCTGTCCGTAACCACGCAGGTGAATGCCTTCTCTCAATAAATCGATGTTGTGAAGGTAGTCAACCCATTTGCTGTCTATGGTGTTGAGCAGAATTTGTCGTTCCATATCACGCATTAATTCAACGCCGAGATTGTTCTCGCGTACTTCATAGGCAAGTTTTATGGAATCAAGCAATTTCACACGCAAGTCGTGATAAGAAAGACCTGCTAATTCCGTGGCATTAAGATCACTGAGAAGCGGAATATCAGAAGTAAGAATCTTTAGAACTTCTTGCAAGCTGCCTTCTTCTTCCCATGATTCCGGAGGCTGAGAGGAATCGATGTGTGTTTCAAGAATGATATCGAGATGCTCTTCAAACATATCCAGCATGTTTGATCGCAGATCGGCACGTTCGAGAATGCGTCTGCGTTCTCTGTAGATCACTTCTCTTTGTGTGCTGAGAACATCGTCATATTGCAGAACGTGTTTTCTCATATCGAAGTGATGAGCTTCTACTTTGCGCTGGGCATTTTCAATAGATTTTGTCACCATGCCGGATTCAATCGGCATCTCTTCATCCGCATTCATGAAGTCCATTAATTTGGCGATTTTTTCTCCGCCAAAGATTCGCATCAAATTGTCTTCTAGAGAGAGGAAAAAACGTGTTGAGCCAGGGTCACCTTGTCGCCCGGACCGTCCTCTTAGCTGATTGTCAATTCGTCTTGCTTCGTGTCTTTCCGTACCGATAATGTGCAAGCCGCCTACGTTTGTGACTTCGTCGTGCTCGATAGCCATTTGCCCTTTCATCTTTTCGGTAAGCTCTTTGAGCTTTTGCTCGTACTCAGGATCTTCCTCGGCGCCTTTCAATTTTTCTTTGGCGAGATATTCAGGATTGCCACCAAGCAAAATATCCGTACCACGACCAGCCATGTTGGTAGCAATCGTGACAGCACCCTTTCTTCCTGCCTGCGCAACTATAAGCGCTTCCCTCTCGTGATGCTTTGCATTGAGAACGTTGTGTGGAACTCCTTTACGGATAGCTGCCAATACTTTTGCCGTGCGCAGTATTGAAAAACAGCGTTCGACAAATTCGTCGTATTTCTTGGGAAATTCGGTTTCGACTTGTTTGCAAACTTCTTCGAATTTGACTGGATCTATAAGACCGGGTCGATCAAATTGTTTCATGAGCGCATCAATGGAAGGACCACTAATGTTCTGCTTATTTTTGAGATTGACGCATTTTTTGATCTTGTTCAGCAAGTACATGTTCATCTTCTCTGGCTTGCTGAGCAATTCTGCAATCAATTCCGACTTTTCAATACTGGTAGTACCAACCAATACCGGCTGACCTTCTTCGTGCAGATCAACAATGTCTTCGATCACAGAAAAGTACTTTTGCGCTTCCGTTTTATAGATGATGTCAGCTTGATCTTTCCTAACTGAGGGTTTGTTCGTTGGAATTGCCACTACATCGAGATTGTAGATTTTGCTGAATTCGGCCGCTTCCGTCATAGCTGTACCGGTCATACCAGCCAATTTCGGATAGAGCCGGAAGAGATTTTGATAGGTGATCGAAGCATATGTGAGGGTTTCTTCCTGAATGTTCACGGATTCTTTGGCTTCAATGGCCTGGTGCAAGCCGTCACTCCAGCGTCTTCCGTGCATTTTGCGACCGGTGAACTCATCAACAATTACGATTTCCGGATTGCCCTGTTCGTTGACATCAATGACGTAGTCCGTATCAAGCTTGTACAGTTCTTTAGCGCGCAGAGCTTGCACGAGGTGATGGGCATAGTTGTATTTCATGTCGTAGAGATCTGGAACATTGATCATATGTTCAGCATTTCTAACGCCTTGCTCGGTCAAGAGAACATTGCGCGTCTTTTCATCTACAAAGTAGTCGCACTCTTCATCGTCTTTGTCTTTGCCGCGCTCAAGGCTAGGAGCTAACTGCGACATGCGCACATAAAGTTCCTGGAACGATTCCGTTGGAAAGCCGGAAATGATGAGAGGTGTTCTTGCCTCGTCGATCAATATATTGTCCACTTCGTCTACGATGGCATAGTAGTAGTCACGCTGGGCTAATTGATCGAGTGACTTCCGCATGTTGTCGCGCAGATAATCAAATCCGAATTCATGGTTGGTACCGTATGTAATATCAGCGCGATAGGCTTCCCATTTTTCTTGATCGGGCTGATGCGAATAAACGAGACCAACGGAAAGGCCAAGAAACTTGTAGAGCTGACCCATCCATTCAGAGTCACGGCGGGCCAGGTAATCGTTCACTGTTACGACATGGACGCCTTTGCCTGTTAAGCCATTGAGATAGGCCGGCAAAGTTGCTACAAGAGTCTTTCCTTCTCCTGTGCGCATTTCAGAAATCTTATTGAAATGCAGGGCGGCTCCGCCAATGAACTGCACATCGAAGTGACGCATGCCAAGGACGCGCTTTCCAGCTTCACGGCAGACTGCAAATGCTTCCGGCAGAAGCAGTTCCATAACCCCAGCCAATACTCTGTCTTTTTTAGTTCGAAATTGCCCGGGCATCTTGGGCACGTCATCAGCAATAAGCTTTACGTCTTCAACACCCTTCAATCCGTTTTCGATGCGTTGTTTAAATTCAGCAGTCTTCGCTCTCAGTTCGTCATCTGTAAGTGGCGAAATGCGTGACTCTAAGTTGTTAGCTGCCTCAGCAAATTCACGCAGAAATTTGAGGCGTTTTTCGTTTGTATCCCCGAACAACCCTTTTAACCAGCCACGGGCGCGTTCGTCCCACTCGAACATCCAGAAACTCCTATTGCCTAGAACTCTTGTAGCCTAACATCTATTGGCTTACCGAGGACCCATTCTAACATGCCCGATATTGACAACTGGAGCCAGTATGGGCACGCTAGCGCCATGTCCGGCTTTTCATTGTGCCCCTCTTATAATCAAGGTTGTTACAATCAGTGAGAAGACCGCTGGATAGGACAATGGCAAATTCTTCAATTGAGCTGAAAGGGGACGCGGCAGACTGCACTTCCGCCAAAGTTGCGCTTTCCGGACTGACCTTAGCGGAAATGATCACCTTCGTAAACTCTTTAGGATTACCGACCTTTCGAGCCCGGCAGATTCACAAGTGGATCTACGACAAGTACGCGAGCTCTTTTGAAGAAATGACCGATCTTTCTGTGTCTGTGCGCTCGCTTTTGGAAGAGAAGGCGCAAGTTGGGCTGCTCAAGCTCTCTCATTTGCAAGTAAGCCGGGATGGCACACGAAAATACTTATTTGAACTTCCGGATGGGCAACGAGTTGAATCTGTTCTTATGTCATTTTCAGACCGCAAAACTTTGAGCGCCTGCGTTTCCAGCCAGGTTGGTTGTGCGGTGGGTTGCACTTTTTGCGCAACGGGATATTTGGGTTTCAAACGAAACCTCACGAGCCAGGAAATTGTCGATCAAATAATGTGCATTCAAAGGGAAAGCGGCAAACGGGTCGGCAACATCGTTTATATGGGGCAAGGCGAGCCGCTTCTCAACACAGAAGCCGTTATTGAATCTGTCCACACCGTAATTAATTCCGTCAAAATCGGAGCACGTCACATTACACTCTCCACTTCCGGTATCATCCCTGGTATCAAACGCCTGGAAGAAGAAAACTTGCCTCTTACCCTTGCTTTATCTCTTCATTCTCCCGATCCAAAAACGAGAGAAGAAATTGTTCCTATCACAAAGAAGTATCCGCTTAGCGAGCTAATTCCAGCTCTAAGAGACTATGCCGATGCAACAGGGCGGCGCGTCACAATTGAATATGTTTTGCTTAGTGGCGTAACTGACAGCCCCGCCCAGGCCAAAGCACTTTCCGATCTGGTGCGCGATATTCATTGCAATGTCAACTTGATTCCATTCAATCCAACTTTCGACAATGAAGGCCACGAAATCTATCATCGACCTCCTAGAGAAGCTCAAGATGCCTTCAAACGCATCGTAGAAAGGAGCGGTCGCACAGTAACGATCCGGCTCGAACGGGGAACCGACATCGACGCAGCCTGCGGACAACTGCACAATAAGTTTTCAGCCGCTGACGATTAGGTAAGGCTTCGGTCTCTAATAAGGCTTGAACTGTGGATCAACTGGAATCTGATAGCCGTTAGCAAGGCGATTGGTTTCGTTGGCAAGACCGACAACAGCAAGCAGCTCGGCAAACATTTCATCCGACATGCCTTTGGCTTTGGCGGCAGCTGTATGTGAGTGAATGCAATATTCGCAATTGTTGGTAACGCTAACAGCGACGTAGAGCATCTCTTTCGTGAGCGGATCTAATTTTCCAGGCGCCATTACTTCTTTTATATTGGTCCAAATTCTCTTGAGGGTACTCGGCTGGCTGGCAAGTACTTTCCAGAAGTTATTGATCCATTCAGTTTTTCTTGTCGTCATGATGTCGTCGAAGACAGCTTTGACTTCCGGACTAGCTGAATCGTACTCAACCATTTTAACCATTACCATGGCTTGGTTCCTCACATATTCGGGGTCTTAAAGGCATGCCCAACATTTGGAGGTTAGGGCATACATTTTGCAGGATTGATATAGCAGATTGACGACATTCATGGCTATGATGGAAGATCTAGGTTCGAGCATATTCACGTTGGTTGCAGCGCAGGAGTTTTTGTTATGCAAACTGTAAAACTTGGCACCGAAGGTTTAGAAGTAGCCAGAATCGGATTGGGCTGCATGGGAATGAGCTGGTCTTATGGTATTCCCGCCGAAGAAAACGAAGCAATAAAAGTCATTCACCGGGCTCTTGAATTGGGAGTGAACTTTTTTGATACTGCCGAAATTTACGGACCGTTCAAAAACGAAGAACTGCTTGGAAGAGCTCTAAAAGGCAGACGTGAGAATGTCATTGTTGCCACCAAGTTTGGTTTCAATATCAAAGATGGTCAATCAACTGGAACCAATAGCCAACCGAAGCATTTAAAAGAAGTAGCCGACGCATCATTGAAAAGGCTCGGCATTGAAGTAATCGATCTTTTCTATCAACACCGCGTCGACAAAAATGTACCGATCGAAGAAACAGTCGGTGCAATGGGTGAACTGGTTGCGGCGGGCAAAGTGAGATTCTTAGGACTTTCCGAAGCCG
>CAJCIF010000145.1 GCA_903970355.1 Actinomycetota bacterium | reverse complement strand
CTGGGTACGAAAACGTTGGCATATATCCAGCCCGCTAATGTCAGGCAGGTTCCAGTCCAGGATGATGGCGTCATACGCGCACATCTTCAGACGTTCGATAGCATCGGTGCCGTTGTGCACAGCTTCGATCGTATGGTGCTCGAAAGACAGCCATTCTTCGACGGTCTTCGCCAGATCGACATCGTCTTCTACAAGTAGGATCTTTGCCATTCCTATCTTTCCGTTATTTGTAAGATGAGGATAAACTTCTCATAGGGTTCCCGTTTTTTGAAAGTCAAAAACCTTCCTGGCTTATAGAGATTACAGTTGTGAAAGTGGTTACGCAATAAATGAAGCTATCTCTTACCCAGAAAGGATTGATTCTAGTTTCCATCCCTCTGGTGTTTCAACTGGTCTTTGTGTCTGTCTTGATCTTTTTACGTAATCAAGCGGAGGCGGATGCCCGCAAGGCTGAACACGCTCAACAAATATCAGACACTGTTAGCAATTTGGTGCGGGATGTAGTTGACATCGTAACTGTCGCAGAGGGCGATGACCCCAGCCAATTTGGTCTTGACACGAGCATGTACAAGAAGGCTGCTTTAAACGTAATTACAGAATTCGATAAGTTGAGAGAGCTGGTTAAGGACGACCCAAAGCAACTTGAAGTTGTGGACCGGTCATACGGATATGCCAAAAAGATGGAGTTTTTGCTGCGAAAGGTCGAAAACGCTTATACGAACGGCTCCACTTTTGAGTTATTGCGAACATACAACAGCTACAGGCCGGTCATCAAAGCCTGCGTCAAGAACGTCATGACGCGCGATCTCATCAATCTGAGCGAGCAGCAACACGCGGTTGCCTCCACCCAATTTAGAGAGCAGAAATACAGGCAACAGCTCAATCAGTTACTAATCATCGCCATCACGATAGACGTTTTCTTGACCGTTATTTTGGCTTTTATTTTCACGCGCGCCATTACAGCCAGGGTGCGGATTATCACTGATAACAGCCTGCGGTTGGCTAACAACAAACCACTTTTACCCACTATGAAAGGCTCCGACGAGCTGGCCATGCTGGATCAAGCCTTTCACGAAATGGCTGCCGCCCTCGATGAAACAACCAAAAAAGAACGCGCCATAATAGACAATGCCGCAGACGTAATTTTTTCAGTTAACAGCAAAGGCACCTTCACAGCTGTAAACCCCGCTGCCAAGAACGTTTTTGGTTATGACCCCGATGAACTGGTGGGCAACAAATACGTCAATTTGATCGCGGAGGAAAGCAAAGAATTTACCATAAACGAAGTCAAAAGCCTAATGGAGGGCAACCAATCACACCCATTCGAGACTCGTATGAAACGAAAAGATGGATCGCTTGTGGATGTGGTTTGGGCTCCGCAATGGTCTCAGAAACAGAAATCTCTTTTCTGTGTAGCCCATGATGTGACGGCACGCAAAGCCATTGATCGATTGCGTCAGGAAGTGATGCAGATGGTGTCACATGACTTGCGCACTCCACTTGCCACTATCGGTAACGTCCTTTCAATTCTAGAAGACGGGCGAGTCGGCGAATTGCCGGAAAAGGGTCATGAACTCGTGACCATGGCACAGCGAAATGTGGAACGCATGCTCGGTCTTGTGAATGACTTGCTTGAAGTGGAAAAAATGAAAGCCGGTATGCTTAAGTTGGAACTTGATGACACCGAACTTTCCGACGTTTTCGAAGAAGCTTTGCACTCCGTCTCAAGTTGGGCGCAAGAGCATAAAGTACGAATCGAGTACATTCCGACTACGCTGTCTGTTTTTGCCGACGAATCGAGATTGGTGCAAGTGCTCGTTAACCTTCTTGCCAATGCCGTCAAATTCTCCCCCTCAGGTAAGCGCGTTCTCCTTAATGCAAGTGAAGCTTACGATTACATCGAGGTAACGGTTAGAGACGAAGGACGTGGTATTCCGGAAAATCAACGTGAACTGATTTTCGAGCGCTTTCAACAGGTGCGCATGACAGATGGTGCCAATCACGGCGGTACAGGGCTGGGTCTGGCTATTTGCAAAGCAATTGTAGAACGACACGGTGGCACAATACGAGTTGAAAGCGAAGAGGGTTTAGGCAGCACTTTTGCTTTCAGGATACCGAAAAATAGAGAGAAAATTCGAGTTCTACAGTTGCAGGCTGCCGAAGCTTAGAAACTCACCTGTCCCGACTTTGCCATTATTGCCCTTTACTATGCTAGGAGCTAGATTACTACGGCTTTGAAGCATGGTTTCACACATCAAACCAGCCGAATTTCAACCTATTTCTCCGCCGGGAGACCAGAACTCCGGCGAGATTTCTGTTAGTCCGCCTAGTGCCCCGGAAATTGCTTTTGTCTCTACCACAAAGCAGAAAACTGTCGAGCGCCTTCGCAAAGAAGTAATGCAGATGGTGTCACACGATCTGCGCACGCCACTTGCCACCGTGGGCAATGTGCTTTCGATTTTGGAGGATGGCAGAGCCGGTGATTTATCCGATAAGGGCAAGCAGCTGGTAGCAATCGCTCAGCGCAATGTGGAAAGGCTTGTCAGTCTCGTCAATGATTTGCTTGAAGTTGAGAAAATGAAGGCAGGAGCGCTTTCCCTCATTCTTGAAGAGGTGCCGCTTTCATATTTATTTGAAGAAGCCATGCAATCCGTGTCGGGATGGGCGCAAGAACATCAGGTAGTGATCGAAGCAGTGCCAACCAATCTCGAAATATTCGGCGATGAATTAAGACTGGTGCAAGTACTCGTTAATCTACTTGCTAATGCCATCAAATTTTCATCAGCAGGTTCGCGCGTGCAGCTCAGTGCAACCGAAACTCGTGAGTACTTCGAAATAAGTGTACGCGACGAAGGCCGTGGCATACCGCAAGATCAACTGGAATTGATATTCGAAAGATTCACACAAGTTCGCTTAACCGATATGAACGAAGAGAATGGAACGGGCTTGGGTTTGGCAATTTGCAAAGCCATTGTTGAGCGGCACGACGGCATTATAAAAGCGGAAAGTGTTGAGGGTGTGGGCAGCGTCTTTACTGTCCAGATCCCCACTAATCACGAACGAATCCGACTAATCCAATTGCAGGGTTAGAGCGCACCACATTTGGTACCGCATATAGCTGGCTCAGTGCTATTAGTTTTGGCGCTGCTTAAGAGCGGTAAAACTTGGGGTTAAAAATAACGCATCCTCTTATCTTCATTACCTTTTCTGCACTTGTCATGGTACAATCCTTGACCGCTTAGAACTGGTGTTGCATGCGATCCGCGTATCCTATCCTTAGCATTCTGTTATTTTCGTTTTGTTTGAGTGCCCGAGCATCCTCTCTAGATGCAAACACGCTCAAAGAACTTTCACAGCTAGAACAAAAATATTTTTCGGTTACGTATGACCGAGAAACGGATGAAGATCGAACAGCGCGATTAGAAAAGCTAATTTATGGTAGCACCATGGATGGTGCAGCAAGTGTTCGCATCCAAAACATATACAACGCAACCAATGCGGCTGCAGCAGCAAATCCACAAGACAATAAGCGCCAGGCAGTGCCTGAAGTGCCGACCATGTCGGACACACCGCAGCCGGCTCCAACTCGCAATTTCAATAAGCCTGCACCGGCACTGCAACCGGCTCCCAAACAACCGGAACCGGCATACGAAGATGAAGATGCCACCGACAACACCGCTGATGGTTATCCGCGCGTAACCTTACTCGAAAAAACGATACTAGGGCAGACATTCCAGAAAGACAAATTACCATCCCGGTTTGCCCGGATGGAAACGAAGGCTTTCGGACATCCCAGTAACGGTGCTGATTTCAGCGATCGCACCGATGCCCTGCAAGCCTATGCGGAAAAAACGCTGCACTTAAAAGCGCAACATGATGAGGATACCGGCGATGTGAGTATGGCGGACTCGACCAAACCAACGAGCCCCTACCCCCATATCACCAGGCTGGAAAATGCCATATTAGGCCAGACATATGAGAGCGATTTACCGGGAGACAGGTTGAATCGCCTTGAAACAAAGGCATTCGGAGCACCTTCAAAAGAAGCTGACCTGGCGACGCGAACGGATGCTCTGGAGAACTATGCCGAAAAAAAGCTCCACAAAAAAACCCAACCGACTGAAACCGCAGATGCTGACGGTAACGGCTCATCACGAAGTGGCGGAGCCGGAGGGGGCGGACTAACCAAGTCGATCGCATCCATGGTTGGTAACTCGCTTCTCAGTATGGTCGGCGGTGGTCCGGGAATGGGTACCATGGGTCCCGGTGGCATGATGGGCGGCGGCTATCCAGGTTATGGAGGTATGGGAATGGGTCGTATGGGCGTCGGGCCGATGCGCATGCGCCAACGAACCCAGGACGATGTTCAACCAGCCGAACCACCACAAGAAGTAGATCCGCTCATTACACGCGCTACGCCACCTCCGCCTACTGCCAAAATGCTCACCAAAGTAGGTTGGTGCGAAATGCAGGTGTTTGGCCAAACATTTCCAAAATTGCATTTGCCTGAACGCCTCGGCAAAGTAAGTCGTGAAATAAACTTCGAACCAGGAAAATCCGATATCGAATTGATGGATGATGTCGGCAAGCTGGTTATCGCCGTGAACGCTCGCAAGGCAGGCGGGCAAATAGGTTCTACGCCTAATACCAGCGTTCACTAATTAATCGATCACGGTCATACGCCGCCCATCCAGGCTATTTGAAGAAAGTGGGACCGGTGTGTGGAAAAGATAAACCGTTGGAATAAATAGGAACATTGAATGGATTTGATCCGATTGCAACACCGAAATATCCATCATTGAGCAAATGTCCCGGAACAACTGAGTAGGGCGGATTATACGGATAGTTGTAAAATTGGGTAGACGTAAAGATGCCGTTTGTAATTGGTCGAACTATCTTTCCAAACTGGATATAGCTCATCGTGGATGCAGGAAGCGTCAGTCCGGTTAGCGCTTGTTTAGCTGCAGAAGCTGATGCAAAGTAATTATTTCCAAATGCAAACAATCCCGGATAGGATGTACCTGAATAATAGGTTGTGCCAAACAATAAGCCGCCTGTTGGATGTTGGAGCAGATAAAGTCCGCCATTGTAGCCATTTGTAGCCGCCTGGTTATAATATCCCTGCAAAATCCGCTGCGCACCAGATATGGTATGGCCGGCTATAGAATGGGGAAACAAGTCTATGCTAACTTTCCCAGCCGTCGGAATACCACCTGTTATGCTATTGCCCACACTCGATACAAACTGGTTACCAACTGCGTATCCACGATTGAGTGGACCGGATCCGAAAAATGCCGTCGCTGGAAAATTGAAGTAATTCGTGTAAGTGACGGTCGCGTTTGTGTACCCGTAATAGGCAACACCTGAGAATTGTCCACTAATGCCATTTAAAGGCGCATTTAG
>CAJCIF010000144.1 GCA_903970355.1 Actinomycetota bacterium | reverse complement strand
TCTTCATTACTTTTTCATGCCTGTATGGGATATCTAATTTCGTATCCCGCCACGTCCGCAAACAGCCGTAAGGTCTGGAGAGCAATAGGCAATGGTATCTATAAAAAACCGAGTCTGGCTTGCCGTCGCAATGCTTAGCGTTGCCCTGATTGCCTTAGGCATATTTGCACAGGTTCAATTGTCAGAACTGCTCGAAAATCGCAAAGTTGCCCGGCACAACAATAAAATCATCCAGGCAGCCAATGAATTGGAACAGAATCTCAAAGACCGAGACAATTCCTATAAAACATATCTGCTCACCGGCGACCAAAAAAATCTTTCAGAGTTCAATCAGTCTGCTGCCAAAATCACAACATCGCTCGATAACTTGAATTCTCTTTCCAATGAAGGCATCGAAAGATCAGACGTCAATCAAATTCGTCTCCTCATAAAGACGGCTTCTCTTGAAGAAGAAAAATCATTGGCAAACCGCAGCAATTTTTCCAAAAGCAACGAAGCGACTGCTGCGGCTATTGCTTTGATCGATCGCACGCGCGCCACTAAAGCGGATCTCCTCAAAACACGCTCTTCTGAAGTAGATCATATTGCCGGGCAATTGAAACCAACGATCCTCATATTGAGTTCCGGCAGCTCGCTTGCTCTGGTAGGCCTTTTCTGGTGGGCGCTCAGCATCCTTGGTCATTACAAGCGCAAAAAAGATGAAGCGAGCATGGCAGTGGATGAGGCCAATGCCGCCGAACGCAAACTTGCTGAAACTGAGAGCATCTTTAATCAAATTTCGGAAAACATGAAGGAGATGTTCTGGGTTACTTCACTGGGTGCCGAAAAAATCTATTACATGAGCCCAGCTTTTCAGGAAGTAGTCGGTGCTTCCCTGGAAGACATTCAACGCAAACCGCAGCTTTGTTTTGGAGTTCTGGCAGCCGAAGATCACTTGCGGGCAATCGAGCACTTGCGGCGCGATAAACGATCGCTCACCGGCTCAGAAGATGAATACAAAATGATTCGCCGAGATGGTACACCTCTCTGGGTGCAAGTGAGAACATTCCCGGTTAAAGAAGAGAATGGTGAAGTAAAGCGCTTCTGCGGTATCGCATATGATATCACTCAACGCAAAGAAGCAGAAAAGCGGGTGAGCGAATTCTATTCGACAGTCTCTCACGAGCTACGCACACCACTCACTTCCATACGTGGTTCGCTCGGTATTATAGAAGGCGGCTTGGTGGGCGAGATTCCGACAAAAGCAAGGCAGTTTATCGAAATTGCCAGAGAAGAATCCGACAAGCTCATTCGACTTATTAACGATATTCTAGACATTCGCAAAATTGAATCGGGCAGGCTCGAGCTGACCTTAGACCTCTACAATGTCACCGACATTCTCAAAAATGCCGTAAGCGATCTCGATTCTATGGCTAGAGAAGCAGAAGTTTCGGTTAAACAAATTATGTGTGATGATGTGACGATTGCTTGCGATCGCGATCGCATCATGCAGGTGCTTGTTAATTTGATTTCCAATGCCGTCAAGTTCTCGCCTCCTGGTGCAGAAGTAACCGTTAGGGTAGAACCAGCCGAAAAAGGACGAATGTTGCGCTTTTCAGTACAAGATCATGGCCCCGGCATCAGGCCGGAAGAGGAACATAAACTCTTCAAAAAATTCCAGCAGGTCGATTCTTCCGACAGCCGGCCCAAAGGTGGCACGGGATTGGGTCTGGCTATTGCCAAAGCAATTGTCGAGCAACACGGTGGCAAGATCGGCTTTAAGAGCGAACCGGACCGCGGTGCAATTTTCTGGTTCGAACTGCCGGCATTAGAAGAAAGGGCACTGAAATCCGAGTATGTACCTATCTCCGAAACCAAACCCTTCGGCATACTGCTTTCCCGCGATGAAAAATTGAGCTGGCTTGTGAAATTGCTTCTGGCTCTGGATGAATTACCAGTTGCCACAGCAGGCAGCGCTCGAGAAGTAGAGAAAATGATGGTCGGTGCGCGCCATAAATTTGTTTTGATTGACGCGGACAGTTGCGATGATCAGATTGATGGTCTTTTGAATAAGATCTCCGATCTGCAGCACGGTGTTCCACATGTAGTAATAGGTGAAGCGGAAGGTTTGCAAAGACTGAAGTTGCCCAATAATTTTATTTGTGTTGCCAAACCACTAGACCAGGAAAAATTGCGCCGCATCATTCATACCGGCAGCGCTCATGTTGCCAAAGTGCTTGTCGTAGAAGATGACGCCAGCACGCGCGCTGTGCTCGTCAATCAAATCAGTGCCATGGGTGCACTTTGTTCGGAAGCGAAAAACGGCAAACGTGCCCTTGAGTTAGCATCAAAAGAAAAACCGGATTTGATTGTGTTGGACCTGGGCATACCGGCGCCGGATGGCTTTGCCCTGGTAGAACAATGGCGAAGCGGCGCGCTCGGTTCGACACCGCTCATTATTTATACGAGTCTCGATTTAACCGAACAAGACAGGCAAAATCTGCGTCTTGGCGAAACCAAACACCTGATCAAAACGAAAAGTCTGCAAGGCGATTTTGTTAAGGCCGTACGAGAGCTTCTGCCCAGAGAATCATCCGTTAGCTATGCGGATGGTGTAGCGTAAAAATTTCAAGGGCATGCCGTTCTGGAATTTGCCCGGTTTTGAGCAAATCTTCCAGGTGCGTCAATTGCTCGCGGCAATCAACCAGGCGTGCCGTAGGGATGCGAACGAGCTTGCGCAGATCGCGCTCTACCACAAAAGGCACCAGTTTCAATTCTCCAGCAACCATCCTCGCCAATTCAGGCACAGCGATTTCTCTTCGTTTAATGCCGGGAGACGATGGCAGTTCGTTATTGAAGTTGTCGGCAAAAACTTTCATGCGAATCCATTTAGCAAGAAGAGTTTGCAAGGCAGCAATAACAGGAATGGCACTTTGCGAGGTCAAGATTTCTCCTAAATCTTCGTAAGCGCCTTTGGCATCGCCAGTAAGCCAGCGTTCTGCCAGGGCAAATATATTGCAATGACTGGGACTCAATTCGACAATCAAATCGTATGTGATGTGTGTGCCGGGCAATGCAGCAACGGCCGCCTTTTGCAATTCAGAAGAAATCTGGCGCAAATTTGCTTCTGTGCTGTCGAGAAGATATTGCACAGCTTTGTCTTCGATCGTCGCTTTGTACCGATGCGCTTCCTTCTGGCACCAGTTTTGCAACTTTGTATTTTGCGAGCCGGGCCAATATTTTTCTTTCGGAAAGGCCTCAATTTTTGCCACTTTGCTTACAGACTTAGAAGTTTTCAAAGTAGCGTCAAAGTTGTATGGACAGGCAAATATCAAGTATGTATTTTGGCCGACTTTGCTCAAAGTATGCTCGATCTCTTCCGGCTCAACCGAGTCTTTATCTTTGCCTTTGGATTCTTTACTTTTTGACTTGCTTGCTTTTGTGGGAACTGCACCATCTGCGGTGCCACCCCGGCCGCCCCGTTTCTTAGTAAATAACTCACAGCGGTCGATTAATACCAGTCGGTTGCCCGGTCCGAAAGGAACAGTGAGAGCCGCATCCAACACTTCTGGCAGAGACGGATTTTCAAGACGCTGGAAATTCACTGTTACCCAGGCCGGATCGAGCAGTTTGTTTTTCAGCTCTTCCAGGCGCCGGCTCAGTTCGAAATCTTCATCACCAGCTAAAACAAGAACAGGCATTCGGAATGAACACGCCTTTTTAACCGACTTCTGCTGGATCGCGCCGCAAGCGGTTACCAGTAGCTATGAAGAATACGCGTTTGGCAATCGAAACACAAGCATCGCCCATGCGCTCTAAGAAGCGGGCGCAGAACAAGAATTGAGCACGCATTTGAGCGCTTGCTGCATCTTGTTCACCGAGATCGGACAAAAGTTTCTTAGAAAGCAGATCATGCAGGTAGTCTATTTGACTATCACGTTGCAATATTTCTTGGGCCGCTAGCATATCGTCGCTGACGAAACTCAAGAGCACATCTTGCAACATACGGTGGACAGCTGTTGCCATCTCGACCAACTCCTGGGGAATAGGAATGCCATCTTCCTGAGCCCAGCTCGCCAGGCGGCCGACGCGATTAGCATGGTCTGCTATGCGTTCAAACTTGGCCCCGATTATAGTGCTGCCCACCAGTATCCGAATTTCACGCGCATCGAAAGATTCCCGGTCAAGAAGAAGATCCAGGCACTTCTCTTCAATTGAAAGACAAGCATCGTTAATAACTTCTTCTTGCTCTTCTATATAAGCAAGACTGGCAGACGGTTCACACCGTAATAGCCGGCTCGCTTCTTCCACGCTCTTCGTGGTTAGCTGCCCGAGAGCCAGGACATCCTCTTTCAAAAAGGTGATCGCTTCAGTTTTCACCGCTTCACTCCATTCCACCAAAAGCTTTATTCATGACACG
>CAJCIF010000143.1 GCA_903970355.1 Actinomycetota bacterium | reverse complement strand
TCACCAAAAGCAATTCCAGATGTCTACACAGTAGAACCGCCTCAGGAAGGTGAGAGACGATTTGAAGTGCGCCGAGCGGGAGATTTGCCGCGGGTTTGGGTTGGCTACCACGTGCCTTCTGCCAGCCATCCGGATAATTATGCTCTGGCTGTCATGCGTCACGTGCTTGGTGGCACATATGAACGCTCAAGCAGACTTTATAAGAGCCTTATAGATAGTGGTATCGCTGCTGATGCATTCGCCCGGCATCATGATTTAAGAGATCCCGGTCTGTTTATGGTTGGGGCTATGTCGAATCCCGGTGTTGATCCGGCTCAGGCAGAGGCAATCCTGCATGAAGAAATTGTGCGCCTTGCTCTGCATCCAGTCACGAAAGAAGAACTCAAGCGTGCCCGCAGTGCCAATTCGAAAGGCACCATTCTTGCTAAAGCAGATCCAAGCAGTTTAGCTTTCATGCTCGGTGAAGCGGAATCGAAGGCCGATTGGCACTGGCTAATGGAATATGACCACCGTTTTGACGAGGTCACTCCGGAAGACATCATGAGAATCGCCAAAAAATACTTCGTACCTTACAACCGGACGGTTGGTTACTTCATACCGGAAATGCACGAACCTGTCCAAATTGGTGGCAATGGTAATGGTGGCGGCAAAGACGTTGTTGCTCATGCCGATGGAACGCCAAAACAGGCCCAGACTCCAACGAGCCTGCGCCAAATTATGGAATCTTTTCCACCGGTGCCGAAAGTGAAAGTGCCCAGGCCCAAAGCTCCCACCACAAAATATGTCAACATGGTGAAGAAGCACGTTTTTCCAAACGGATTGACTCTTCTGTTAATGGCAAACCCGGGCACCAGCTCTCTGGGAATATCCGGATTGACGCGAGCCGGGAAGTTCTTTTCGGTTAAGCAGAATTCTAATCTTGCTGATTTGGCTGTAGACCTTTTGCCAAAGGGTTCCGAGAACTATAGCAAAATGCAAATTGCTGAAATTTTGGAAGGCATGGGGGTCTCCTCGGCACTGGATTTTTCAGTAGACAATTACCGAGTTTCCTTTAATTCTCAACTCGTCTCAGCCGATCTACCGGAATTCACAAAGCTTCTTGCCGATGTGATTCGCAGACCGGCATTTTCGCAAGACGAGCTCACTAAGACGGTCGTTGAGTGGAAAGCGAAATATGCAGAAGCAATGAATTCCACGCGCATGGTGGCACTCAACAATCTGCGGCGCGCCCTTTATAAACAAGACCATCCCTTCTATGAGACGCCATTTGAAGAACAACTTGCTGAAATAGATGATGTCACCCTGGCTGATATCAAAGAATTGCACAATTCTTACATTAGTCCGAACGCCACTATCTTTAGTATCGTTGGTGATATTGACATCGACGAGACCATTGCGCTCTTTGAAAAGCATTTTGGCGATTGGCAGAAGGGCAAAGATCGCGCCATCGCTATACCGGAGGCTGCCCTTCCAAAAGCACCAAAACGAATGGACATTAACTTGCCGGACAAGCGGAGCACGGACGTCGTCCTCGGCCATCCCACGGCTCTCTTGCGCACGGCACCGGACTTCTATGCCGCCAAAATAGCGAATGCCGCGCTCGGTCAGGACACCATCACTTCCCGCTTAGGGCAGGTGGTAAGAGATAGAGCCGGCCTCACTTATGGCATTCACTCCGCCTTCTCCGATAGTGCCTATGGTGCGGCACCATGGTCGGTGAGTCTCTCCGTTAATCCTCACAATGTCAATAAAGCACTATCCCTGGTGTCGGAAGTTCTCAAAGACTATTTAGAAACCGGCATTAGTGAAGAGGAACTAGCCAAAGAAACAGGAAGGGCAATTGGCTCCTTTAAGGTGGGCCTTGCTTCATCTCTGGGCATTGCACGTGCCATTGCCGAATTTGAATTTATAGGCATGGGAGTGCAAGAACTCGACAAAATTACGGGACGCTATAATGCAGTCACGAAAAAGCAAGTCGACGAAGCAATGAGCAAATATGTGAAACCGGAGCTTGCCACTACGGTAGTTGTCGGCACACTTGCCACAAAATAGATCAAACAATTTCCGATAAGGCATATACAAAACTGCCCTCTTTGGCTAACATTTAGCTCTACTAGAAAGTATGTGCTCTGTGAGCTTGCCCGAGAATCTGCATAATAATCTGCCGAACCCCGACAACATGAGTCTTGAAGGTCTTGAGGAACTCCTCAACCAGATTTTCGAAACGCCTGTCTTGCCTGGTGTGTTGGCATCTACAGATTTAGGCACGTCCGATAATGATGGCCTTGCCACCGCAGACGGTGAAAGCCGCACAGTTTATAGTTTGACTAAAACTGTTCAACCACGCCTGCATAGTTTGCATCGTCGCAAAAAGAAAAATGACGACATGGAAGCACTGGGCAATAAGCTCAAGCTTTTCAGAGCGCGCCTGCAGTTTGCCCTTGAAGAATTAGAACGTTCGCGGCTTGCCGAGCAGTCGCTCAGAATCCGGCTTGCCGATGCTGAAGATCGCTTGCGCTATTACGAGTTGATTGCAGACGAAACAGACGCACCTACATTGATGTAACTTCGATGCTGCTTTTGACCTTTGTCAAGTCGGTCGGACCTTGCATAGTGTGCACAACAAAACCCGTTTTTTCCATAAGATTCTTCAGTTCCGTGAGGAACTGGCGGTTCTGGCTGAGCCTATCTGTCCGTACCACTACTAGAGCATCCTCGGTTTCAAGTGAATTGAGAGCGAGAACCAACTGCGGTCTGCCTTCATTGAGGTCAATTTCGCTGCTCACAATTTCTTCGTAGATTCTTTCGAGTTTCAGGCCATTAGCTCTGCAATATTCAGTAATACGAGCTTTCTGGTGGGTCAGTGCATCAGTTGTGTTCTCGCCGGGTACGACCCGCGCATAGCCAATCGCTTTCACAATTTTTCTCTCTCTTGAGGCTTGAAAGTAAAGCATAGCCTAAGCCGGCGGGAAGCGCTTAGATTGTATTAAGTTGTCCATAGCGATCGCTTTGGCGGACAGCGCTACACTTAAGTTATGGTGGCAAGGGCGTTTATGCGAAAAACAGGATTTCATAAAGTGGGCAACAGCCTGCAATGTCGGCTCGGCAGTGGCTTTTTGATACCAATTTGCCTCTTGGCTTTAGCCGCACCAGTCTATTCAGCGGAAGAACCGCTCACGAAAGCTGAAATAGTGGCAGCCATTGAAAAGGCACGAATCCTCGGACCTGGTATTTCCGTCAATGCGGAAGCGGTTAAGGATGGTGTGCTGGTTTCTTCCTATCGCAATTTGCGCGCCACTGACGACGATTGCAAGATTGAAGCGGCGCTCATAGCCAAGACAGTAATGGAACTGAGAAAGAAGGCAATAAGCAGAGTAACTGTCTACTTTTTTAGTACGGCCAATCCACTTGAATTTAGAGAAGTGGCAGTAACTGCCGGTGATATCAAAGCATTTGCAGCCGGGCAAACTGATGAGAAGCAACTGATTGCTTCTCTTAAACTGACTGAGCCGCAGTCAACCTTTTTAGAAAGACAATTGATGGAGCAAGTGACGCGCGTTGCTCAAAGACGTGCCCCTGAGATCATGCGGACTTTTAAAGATGGCGTTCTGGAAGTGAACACAGATTTGGAAGGGCGCAAAGATGAAGTTGAATATCAACTTTCAGCGCTGGATATCGGTAGAAAATCGCTCCTGGAGAATGGCCCGGCCGGTGTCGATTCGGTCAAATTGAATCTGAGAAATCCGACTGCGAAGCCACCTGAAAATACGACAATAGTTCTTTCTGCTGAAGCGATCAACAAATTTGGCAATGATATACACGACATTTTTAACTCCGCGAAACTGGCGGAAGTAAAGGCTGCTCCCGAAAAGAGTGACGCACCGATGGTGCAATCTTTTCCTTCCGGTGTACTCGACATCGAGAAAATGGATGCTCGCCCCGGGCCGTTGCAAGAAGAACGAGCTAACTTGTTGGAACGCATTCGACAACTTGATGATGCAGGCGTTGGCGTTAAGCCATTTCTTGAACCTTTTCAAAATATCGAGGAAGAAGTGGAAACAGCATCCCTCGATAAATTGCGAAATGATATCGGCCATTTAAAAGATCTCCTCGATGAACAAGAGTGGACATATAAGATTTCAAAAGAGTTTCGGCCTGTAAAAGGAAAGGGAGTTGCTCCCCCGGTGAAAGCCGCAGCAGAGATTGGAGAATCATTCTCCATGCCTAATCTTGGCGGTGGACCGGAAACAAAAATTCTTGAACAGAGAATTCTTGCTGATCCAAATGGTCTGATCAACTACTTCCAGCGCCGACTTTCGCGCATCGGCAGACCGGGTGAAGATCACCCGAACTTCCCGCGCATTTTGGACTTTTTTGCTGCCACTCTTAACAGAAATAATCGACATGCTGAAGCAGTCGCATTCGAGAATAGAGCAGCACAAATTCGCAAGAAACGCGCCGAAAAGGCTGCTCAAAATGCGCCAGCAGCACCAACAACGCCGGCACCAAATACTGCGGCACCAACCACTCCCGGCGCAAGCTCTCCTGGTTCCAGCAGTACGCCTTCTACTGAAAGCAAACCGGCAAGTACCGGCAGCGGCGAAGAAAAACCACAGCAGTGATTTATGTTTTTCGATTACATTCTTTGCTTGGCTCTCACTACCTGGCAAGATTTCGACGGCGCAGCGAAGGATGCTTTCTCGCGCGGTGATCTCACAGAAGCAGAAAGTGATTGGCGTGAAGCCTTGCGGCTTGCTGAACTTGCTTCTGCAATAGAACCAGGTATGGTGACTTCAATGACGGGGTTAGCCATGATCAATGAAGAGCGTGGAAATTATGAGGAATCGGAACGACTTTATGAATTGGCAATGCGCAACATAGAAGCAGGTTTAGGTCGAGAAACTGCGCAATTTGCCGCCTATATGCCGAATCTTGGTTATGTTTATCAGAAGCATGGCAAAACACAAAAGGCAGCGGATATCTTTACGGAGTTTCTTGCTACAACCGAAAAAATATATGGCAAAAGCAGTCCGGAAATGGCAAAGGCTCTTGACGCTTATGCTGAATATTTGAAACGAGCCGGTCGCGATGTGGAAGGGCTTGCTGCCAGTCAGCAAGCTAAGAATATTCGAGCCAAGCTCAACTGATTTTCGAAGTTTATTGGTCTATGGGAATAGCAATCTGATAATTGTTGCCGGTGCCTTGCGCTTCAATTAAGGCATTCAAGCAACCTTCAATTAGAGCTGTTTCGCTAAGGCCGTTGGTTGGATAGGAGGCAATGCCAAGACTGATCGTCACCGTCCAGTTACGAGCGGCTTCAGCGATCCGGTCTACAGCAATTCTGCTGCGCAGTCTTTCTGCAAGTGTGGTGGCACCCTCGGCATCAGTCTGCGGGCAGACAATGCAGAATGTTTCTCGGTCGTATCGAGCCGGTATGTCCACGTCACGTATAGTCTTCATTAAAAAGTTGGCGACACCAGCGATCACAGCATCAAAGGCAAGGTCTCCGCTTTCTGCAACGATGTTTTGCAGATCGTCAACTGTTATAAGCAAGATACTGAGGTTGTTTTTGTAGCGTTTTGCGCGTTTGATTTCTTCAGTGAGAATGCGCAGAAACGTGCTCTGATTGAAAAGCTCAGTTTGAGTATCGAGCATGGTGACGCGTTCCAATTCTGTTGGATCGCGTTTGGAAATATTTTCTTGAAGCTGTTGCAGATAAGTGGAATTTTCGAGCTGCTTGCGTCTCGACTCTGCGTCCTGAATTAGATTGTGAGTTCGCGAGGATGAATTGCGAAGGCTATTGAGTTTTTGTCTAAAGAGTGACTCGCGTCCGAATAACGGCTGCTGATTTGGCGGATTAGCCATGAATTAAAGCCTCGCTACTAATAAAGAAAGCGCTGGAAGATGACGAAGGACCTGCATTATATCGTTCCTGCCCAGTTATTGAATAACCTAGACACCAGTTTCGAACTTTATGGTCAACATTAGTCCACAAATTGATCCACTATCTTGGCATCCTAATGCGAATTATTTCCAACAAGTTTTACGAAGAGCGGCAGTATATCCAAAGGAAACTTAAGGACAGAATCGCTTATGTCAAGTATCTTTAGACTAACTGCAGCTCTTGCTTGTAAAGAAGAGCCGACCTAGGATGGATCTTATTTGATGAAAAGCCTGTTCTTTCGCCGCTTCTCTCCGGTTCTATTTGCGGCAATAGTTATTTCCGCGCTGCCATTATCGGCGCGCAATATTGGTGCACCAAACAACATTGAAGAACGGCTTGATCGTGGTGAAGTTGTTGTTGGCATGCAAGAAGACGGCCCGACCAAATTTGTCACTGGCAGTGTAGTTATAAATGAGCCACCAGATAAGGTGTGGCCGATAATGGTGAATCCTTTCGAATTTCGCGGCAAAATTTCGCCGCGCATGAAAGAAGTAGAGGTCGTTAAAGACCAAGCCGATTTATCGATTTTAAAAGTCACCCTTGATGTCATTCTGATTCCGCACTTCACCTATGTGGTGGAATCACGTTATGAAAACGGTGAAAGAGTAGACTTCCGTCGAGTTGGTGGCACACTCAAAGATTTTCGCGGATCCTGGCAAATGAGCCCGAAGCATAACGGTACGCAAACCGAGCTGACCTATGCCATGTATATCGATCCCGGCTTCCCGGTTCCTCAATGGATTATCCGTGAAGGCGTTAAGAGTGAGTTGCCTAAAACGCTATTGGCTCTGCGCAAACGCGTCAACGCTGTCTATCACAGATCGGAAGCACCAGAAGCGCACACCATCTTAGCTGCTATGATTCACCGCGCCACAGTTGCCACACACAGAGCCGCTTCCGCCATTGCTGCAACCGCCGTAGCAGAGACAGAATAGTTATAAGCGCTCCGGCGCAGTTTCACTGCTTCTCCGCGCGTCTAACTTTACTTAAGCGCTCCGGCGCAGTTTCACTGCTTCTCCGCGCGTAATCCGCTACGCTCCGCCATGGCTCCTCGCCACGGCTGCGCTTCGCTGATCGTTCGTTATTGATCGCCGGAAGGGTCGTTATCTGTTGATGTGGCTTTGGGGATTTCTACTTTGGCTTGGGCCATTTGGCTGATCAGGATGCCCAGGGATGTGCGGAGAATTCCGACGGCGGGGGTGTGGCCATTAACTAGAACTGTTATGGCGAGGCGTTTGCCATCTTGCATTTCTAGAAGGCCTGTAATGCCGCGCACGCTGTCCATGGATCCTGTCTTGAAATTGAAACTGCCCCTTGGTTGTATTGTGGCCGGGGTCATCAGTTCGACATAACCTTTATTTGCGGCAGCCATATGGCGTAGCACCATATTCAGTGAATAGGGGCTGATAAAATCTTTGCGCGACAGACCGCAGCCATCCCAGAGAATTACTTCTTGAATGGGTACTCCGATAGAAGCCAACCAGGAACGTTCTTTAAGAAGTCCGGTTTCTTCAAGGGTGGGGGCGTGGGCTTTCAGGTCGACCTCAGCACCAATTGTGCGAAGAATTTGCTGCGCATATAAATTGTCGCTTTCATGCAGAGTGGTGCGGATAATTTTGGCTAATGGTTGTGATTCATGCACAGCCAGAGTATGCAATGTCGTTGATGGTGTCTCGCTGAAGTTGCGATAGCCAAAATGCAAGCCCAAACCTTTTGCGATTTCTTCAGCAAGGGCAAGATTGAAGGCATCGGGGTTTGCCACTACCCGTGATGCCATAACACCTTTTGATTCATCTTGAGTATAAACATGAACGCTCTTTTCCGACTTATTGTAATTAAGCCAGCCAAGAGTCAAATCAGACTGTATAAGAGTTTTTTGCAAGGCATTTTCAATTGTGCCAACCGAATCGAGATTGTATTTTGGTTTAGGAAAAACACCAGGCGAGCTGACATTTCGATCTACGACCAGACTTGATGAAACCGGCATGTAGTCTTGTGCCCAGTCTTCACTTAGCCATTCACCGAGAAAGCGTTGTCCCGCTCCTGGTACTTCCGAGATTACTAGTTTTCCCTCGATATCTTTGATGCCTTTGTCACGCAGATTGGCAAACAATCTCCGCAAATCATCGCGATCGATTGTGGGATCCTGACTTGTTACTAGCAGTAAGTCACCTTTGACTTTGGAACCGGATACTTCACCTGTTGTAGCCAGAGAAGTTTTATACACCCAGCCTGGTCCCAGCTTTTCGTAAGCGCATGCTGTTGCAAACACCTTAGCAGTTGATGCTGGTGTAAAACGTTTCCGACCATTTGCGCAGACGATTTCTGCTCCAGATTCAAGTTCAATGACATCTATGCCGGCAAGCGAATGCGCCAGCTCTGCTCGATTTAACCAGGCCTCTGCGACGGCCTGCAAACTTTTGTTTGATCCGGTTGCTGGTGGTGCTTGTTTGGCTTGTGCTTGATGCCGAACGTTATGCACGCGAATTTTTTTGTGAGCGAATGCGAGCCCGCCGCCACTGGTGGTGGCGAAGACAAGAATTAGGACCACAAGCTGAACTGTCTTCTTACGGAAGACTGTTAAAACTATATCCGACAGATATATCCTGGATATCCGATCAGCGACGATTGTTGCGTCTTGGGCCGCTTTCTCTTGGCTGCGATGGATTGACGGCAATTTGCCTTCCCTCTACCGTTTGACCGTGAAATTGCTTGACTGCGGCTTCAGCTTCAGCTTGAGTTTGCATTTCTACAAACGCGAAGCCTCTTTTATTGCCGCTTGTGCGGTCTACCGGAATCGCAACCGAAACCACTGTGCCGACTTGTGAGAAAAGCTTTTCTAGCTCTTGCTCAGTCACTTTATAAGACAAGTTACCAATAAACAATTTTGTATTCATATCCGGATAATCCAAAGTTAGTGAGGACAGCACCATTGATTTCGGCACCGCAGTTCCCTTTAGGAACACCTACTAAGTATGGCATGACATTGGCTATCTGTCGCCTAAGTGTCACTTTCACCCTTGGAAAGCTTCCCAAAAGTCTATAGGGCTTTGATTTTCAGATTGGATAGTGCGTCCTGATATCTGCCGGCATGAATTTTTTCCACTTTGCCTAGTGAAGCGAATTGCTTGGCGGCTTTCGTAAATATCTCAGCGTGTTCTTTCGATTCACTTGCTTGTTCGATGAATTCTTCGACAGCCTGAGCATCTCCTTCTTCACGAGCGACACGTTCAAACTCTGGATACATTTGATTGGTTTCGTAAAGCTCGCCTTCTATCGCTAGTTCAAGCAATTTACTCACGGTAAGAGTTGCTGGTGGATACATGAGTTCTAGATGGGCAAATGCATGTGGCGTTTCTTGTTGAGCGATCTCTTCAAACAATTCCGCAATCTCGATATTTCCTAAGCGCCGAGCGTTTTTTGCAAAATAAAGATATTTGCGATTGGCCATTG
>CAJCIF010000142.1 GCA_903970355.1 Actinomycetota bacterium | reverse complement strand
CGGAGCGGTTTGCATTGATTGCTTCATCATTTGTTTTGCACTGGTTGCAAGATCGTCAAAGGAACATGCGGAAATTGCTTGACCTTTTAGACGAAGGTGGATCATTCTATTTCGCTTGTCCGATTGCCGGCTCTTTCCATGAATGGCAAAAAATTTGTAGCAGGGTCGGAGTGCCATGTTCAGCGAATGAACTGCCCGGTTATGAAATGTTGGAAGTTGGCAACGGCTTCTCGTGTGAGAGTGTGGAGTTGGACGTAGCACAGCATTTCGATAAAGCTCTGGAATTCTTCCAGTGGCTCAAAATGGTTGGCGCGGCAACCCGCATCGATGGCGGCAGGCTGACGACTTCTCAATTTCGAAAACTGCTTCGAGGTTGGGATAGCTCGGGACCGGTTGGAATGACTTTCAAAATTCTATTAGGAGAGATTTCTCGACAATGATATTCGTAACAGGCACCGATACCGATATTGGCAAAACTCTAGTTTCAGCGATTCTAACGCTTGGAACACGCGGACAGTATTGGAAGCCGATTCAAGCCGGAACAGAACCCACTACGGATTCTAAATGGATAAAGGAAATCTCGCAGTTGCCGGATGAGCATTTCTTGCCGGAACGCTATGTCCTCAAAACTCCAATGTCGCCTCATGCTGCTGCCGAAATTGACAACGTTGAAATACAACTATCCGAGCTGAAAGTTCCTGCCGGCACAAACGGCAAGCCATTGATTGTTGAAGGTGCTGGTGGACTTATGGTGCCAATTAACTCGAAGTATTTCGTGATCGATTTGATCAAGCAATTAGCATGTCCAGCCGTTTTGGTTTCAAAATCCGGATTGGGAACCATTAATCATACGCTTCTCTCGTTGGATGCTTTGCGTAAAGCCGGCATACCAATTGCTGGCGTAATCATGAATGGTCCGAAGCATAGATCAAACAAGCTTGCACTCGAAAAATATGGGCGCGTAGAGGTGGTTGCTGAAATAGAACCACTTGCGGAAATTAGCAGGAAAACATTGCAGGAAACCTACGATCAAAAACTAAAGTGGTTCGCTGAGGAGTTTATAAAGAAATGAGCACGATTACAGCGACAGCCACATCACCAATTTGGCGGCCGTTTACCCAGATGAAGACCGCCCCAACACCGCAAATGGTGCAAACCGGGCGAGGAGCGTGGTTGGAACTGGAAGATGGTAGGCGAGTACTTGATTGCATAAGCAGTTGGTGGGTAACCATACACGGGCATGGTGAGCCTGTAATCGCAGAGGCAATTTACGAGCAGGCCAAGAAACTGGAACAGGCTCTTTTTACAAGCTTCACGCATGAACCGGCAGAAGTTCTTGCTGAAAATGTTCTGTCTGTTGTGCCGTCCAATTTGAAAAGAGCATTCTTTTCGGATAACGGATCGACCGCGGTCGAAGTAGCTTTAAAAATGGCCTACCAATATTGGCTGAACAAAGGATCGAAAACCAGAAATCGTTTCATTGCGCTCGAGCATGGTTATCACGGTGACACGGTTGGAGCCATGTCGGTAGGCCAATCATCTGAATTCTGGCGGCCGTTTAAAGTATTGCTTTTCGAAATCGACAGCATACCTTTCCCAGCCACCTGGATTTCGGATAAAGATGCTGAAGAAAAAGAAGCAGAGTCACTTGCGGCATTGGCAACGCTCATAACAAAGTCTCCTGATTCATATGCTGCCATCATTGTCGAACCGCTCGTTCAAGGTGCAGCCGGAATGCGGATGTGCACAACAAGATATCTTGGCAAGCTTGAACGTTTTGCGAAAGAGCACAATCTACTCGTTATATATGATGAAGTAATGACTGGATTTGGAAGAACAGGCGATTGGTTTGCTTGCAGGAAAGCGAACACTCAACCTGATATCCTCTGCCTTTCAAAAGGTCTTACGGGTGGCTTTCTACCTATGGCATTAACCCTGGCTTCAGAAAACATCTTTCAAGCCTTCTACGATGATGTCTGGGAAAAAGCCTTTTTTCATAGCCATTCTTATAGCGGCAATCCAATTACTTGCGCGGCTGCCGTAGCGTCAATGAAATTGCTCCATGAACGGAAAGATACATATACTGGCAAAGAGCAACTTCATTTGAAGCTGATCGAAAAATATATTGAGGACCATCCACGCTTTACACGTGCACGCGTCTGTGGAACGATTGCGGCTTTTGATCTTAAGTTGGAAGAAGAAAGCGGCTATTTTGCCTCAGTGTCGCCTCGTTTAAGAGCGCGGTTCATGGACCGAGGGTTCGTCATACGCCCAATTGGTAACACAATTTATTTGTTACCGCCTTATTGCATAACGAGCGAAGAATTAGAGTCAGCCTATAAAATAATCTACGAACTATGTCTGGAGGAGAATCTATGACCACTTGTGTTTCTGGTCAAGCTGTCAAGGGAAATGAAAATGTGCGCGTCGGAGAGATACGTACAGATTGGCAGCGCGAAGAAATAAAAGCGCTCTATCATTCGCCTCTAATGGATTTGATTTATCAAGCTGCAACTGTTCATAGAACCTATCATGATCCCGAGCATGTTCAGCAATGCACCCTGTTATCCATCAAAACCGGTGCATGCCCGGAAGATTGCGCATACTGCCCGCAATCTGCCAGATACGATACACCAGTGAAACCGGAAGCCTTGTTGAATGTAGAGACCGTTGTGACCGCCGCGAAATTAGCGAAAGAAGCAGGCAGCACCAGATTTTGCATGGGAGCAGCCTGGCGCGAAGTAAAAAATAACGAAGCCTTCGAAAGCGTTCTTGATATGGTGCAGCAAGTCAACGAAATGGGAATGGAAGTTTGTTGTACACTCGGCATGGTTGATCTCGATCAAGCCAAACGATTGAAGGCTGCAGGTTTAACTGCATACAATCACAATCTCGATTCCGGCGAAAACTTCTACGAACAAATCATCAGCACCAGAACGTACAAAGAACGTCTCGACACTTTAAAGAATGTGCGCGAAGCTGGTATCACAGTTTGTTGTGGTGGCATTATCGGAATGGGCGAAAGTGATGACGACCGCATCGACCTCATTCACACGCTTGCAACTCTATCCGAGCATCCGGAGTCCGTTCCATTAAATGCGCTTGTGCCCGTTGAAGGCACGCCATTAGAATCGCAACCACCGGTCTCCCCCTGGGAGTTGATCCGAATGATTGCCACTGCTCGTCTCACTATGCCGCGCTCGAAGGTGCGCCTCTCCGCCGGCCGCGTGCGATTGTCTGTAGCCGAACAAGCGTTGTGCTTCATGGCTGGTGCCAACTCCATATTCACCGGCGAAAAGCTGTTGACGACACCTAACAATGACGCCAATGAAGATTCAGAAATGCTTGAACTACTTGGATTAAAAGCGGAGCCATATCAAGCCCCAGCAATTTGAACTTTGAAGAAACTCCATGAAATAAGTACTCTAGAATACGATGAAGTTCTCGATTCTTGGGAGATTCACAATGACTATTATCAAAGCAGCTGCTGTGCAGATCAGTCCTGTTCTTTACAGCCGTGAAGGCACAGTGGAAAAGGTTTGCCAACAGATCATTGCTCTTGGCCGGCAAGGAGTGCAGTTTGCAACTTTCCCCGAAACAGTTGTACCGTACTATCCTTATTTTTCTTTGGTCCAAGCGCCTTACAAACAGGCTAAAGAACATCTCCGATTGATGGAACAAGCGGTCACCATACCGTCGCATGCTACGCGAGCGATAGGCGATGCCTGCAGGCAAGCAGGCATGGTCGTTTCAATAGGGGTGAACGAGCGCGATGGCGGATCAATTTATAATACGCAATTACTGTTCGATGCTGATGGCACATTGATTCAATGTCGCCGCAAGATCACGCCAACATATCATGAGCGCATGATTTGGGGACAAGGAGATGGTTCGGGGTTGCGAGCTGTTGATACCACTGTTGGACGCATCGGTCAGTTGGCATGCTGGGAGCATTATAATCCGCTTGCCCGTTATGCTCTCATAGCTGATGGTGAGGAAATTCATTCTTCTATGTATCCCGGTTCATTTGCGGGTGATCTTTTCTCGGAACAGATCATGGTCAACATACGCCAGCATGCTCTGGAAGCCGCTTGTTTTGTTGTTTGTGCCACCGCCTGGTTGGATGCCGATCAGCAGGCTCAAATTATGAAAGACTGCAGTTGTGATATCGGCCCAATCAGTAGTGGTTGCTATACCGCGATCATTTCTCCAGAAGGCGAAGTAATGGCTGGACCTCTAAGATCTGGTGAGGGTGTTGTAATTGCTGATCTTGATTTCGCTCTGATTGATAGACGTAAACGCATGATGGATGCAAGCGGTCACTATAGCCGTCCGGAATTGCTTACCCTACTAATCGATCGCACGCCTGCTAAACATGTCCGTGAACGTGGCAGCTCTACACTTGTAGATAAGCACGATTCAGAACATCACAGCAATGGCGATGAACCTGCAAATCCTTCGATAGCGAAGCAAGAAATCCTGCGCTAAATTTCTCTAGCTACTTTTCTTCGCATTGCGAAAAAGTTCGTTGCACTCCTTTTCAAGAACGCCACCAATGATCTCGCACTTTCCTTTGAGCGATGCTTCGATCACTGTTTTAGCTCTGATGTTTATTTCACCAAAATCACAACTTTGAAGAAATGGCATACTGCTGCCATAAACAACGAGCGGCATGCCCGTCCAGATAATTGCAGACTGACACATCGGGCAAGACTCACCGGTTGTGTACAAACAGACGTTCTTCCAATCGAAACCACTATCGCTATCCGGACAGTTATTGATGGCAGTCATTTCACCATGCCAGATCGGATTTTTATTGACTCGCACCCAGCCCTCACCGACGACAGTTTTTGTATTCACATCGACAACCACTGCACCAAATGGATAACGCGGCACTTTTTTAGCAAGTTCAATTGCCAGCCGCATAAATCGTTCGTGATCCAAATCTAGTGATGGAGTTCGTGGGGAAGCTGCAACTGATTCAATAAAAGAGTTCGCAAGCAAACCCAGTGCACCACCCATAAGAGTTCGACGGGAAAATTCCATCTCGGTCATCTCGATTTTTCGATACGGGTATATCATAATCTTCTCAGTTGTCACGAGCACACATCTGGCTCAGTGGCTTCGAAGTATTATTACAGGTCGCGGCCGTCGGAACTCAGGCGGAGTCGGCCTGTGTCGATGCGGATGCGTAGTTGGTGGTGCTTGGCATAGTAGATGATGCCAACAAGAGCGGCTGCAAACCCTGCAACGGCTCCAACACACAGTCCATAACGCGGTCCGAAGGTATCTGCAACCCAGCCTACGAAGGGTGCTCCAATTGGTGTTCCGCCTAGTGCAATGGCAAAGAAGATTGCCATAACGCGGCCGCGCATGACGGGGTCGGTTGATATTTGTACCGTGCTATTGGCAGTGGTGGTAAATGATTGTGCAGCGACGCCGACAATGATGAGGGCACAACCGAAAAGCCAGTAGGTAGGCATGACTGCAGCGAGTGATAAGCCGAAACCAAAGATGGCAGCAGCAGCACAAAGTACTGTATGGCTTGGTTTAGCGCGTCTGGCAGAAAGTAGCGCGCCGGTAACTGATCCGATTGCCATCATCGACGTAAGGAGCCCGTACTGCTTCGCGCCAGCGTGAAAGACGGTGACTGCCATTGTTGAAATAAAAATTGCAAAATTGATGCCGAACGTTCCGATCAGGAAAAGCATAAAAAGAACGACGCGTAGATCCGATCGTTTCCAGACATAGCGAAAACCATCGATAAGGCTTCCACTAGTTGGAATGGCCTTGTCTTTTTGATGCAATTCGTTTTTGCGGAGAAAACTGAGTGAGAAAAGGACGGCGCCAAATGAAGCTGCATTGATCAAAAATACCCATCCTGTTCCCACGGAAGCAATGAGAACGCCAGCGATGGCCGGACCGATCATTCGTGCGGCATTGAAGGAAGTAGAGTTCAGTGCCACTGCGTTAGAAAGGTCTGCTTCACCAACTAAATCCGAAACGAAAGTTTGTCGTGCTGGTGCATCGAAGGAAGTCATGCAGCCAAGTAGAAATGCGAACACGTATACTTGCCACAATTGGACAAGTCCTGTGATTGTGAGAATGCCTAATCCAAGGGCGAGAATTCCCATGGAAGCCTGAGTAATAAGCAGGATTTTGCGGCGATCGTAATGATCGGCAGCAAAACCAGTTAATGGCAGCAATAGAACCGGCGGTCCAAACTGGAGTGCCATGACGACACCTACGGCGGTGGCGTTATGGTTGGAGAGCTGAGTGAGAACAAGCCAATCTTGAGCAGTGCGCTGCATCCATGTTCCAATGTTGGACACGATTGCACCACCTGCCCACATCCGGTAGTTGAAGCCGTTTAGTGAACGGAAAGTGCCTTTTATGAGGCTCACGAGCCCTCCGGAATGGATTCCATCATTCTTAGTTCTTGCTTGCTTGAAGCAGATCGATAATCTCTTTGGTCGTGCCTGTTTCTCCCAATTTGGGGAATATCCGAGTGACGCTGTTGAGATGGGCATCTGGATCTCTATCTGTCATGGCGTCTACAGCAAGCGTGACGTTGAAGCCACACTCGTGAGCCTGACGAGCAGTTGACTCAACACCGGCGCTGGTGGCAACACCAACAATAACGACTTGCGTGACTTCGTTCTTCTTCAAATGCTCTTCAAGATCAGTATTCTTGAATGCTCCCCAAGTTTTCTTTGTTACTAGATGGTCTTTCGCTTGCTTGTTTAGTTGAGGGACCAATTCAGTCCATCCCTCTGGCAATTGTTTGAGATTGAAGCTGTGCTCCGATCTGCCAGGCGCTATACCATCGACATTGACAAGCACAACTGGGAGATTGCGGTTGCGAAATGCGTCAACCAGTTCACCAGATTTGGCTATTACTTCGCCGATTGGATGCACGGTTGGAAGCGAGGTAATGCCCTTTTGAAGATCAATAACGATGAGAGCAGTTTTCGGATCGATGGTTGTGATTGGCATGAAGTCTCCTTTTAAACTTTTTGCGATTCGACCAAACGTTTGATGATCTCACCAGCTTCAAACAAGGTGTCTTGTTCATCTTGATCGAGCTGAGAGATAGCATGTGCCAACCAAGTTCGTTTTGCGTCCTTGGAAGTGTTCCGGACGGCAACGCCCTTGGCGGTGAGATCGATATTTACTTGCCGGCCATCGGTTGGATGCGGCTTTCGTTCGACCATGCCCATTTCTTCGAGCGCTGCAATGGTTGTCCCCATCGATTGCGGCTTCATGCCTTCAGCACGGGCCAGGTCTGCAGTGGTTGCTGGGCCGTTCCGGTCCAAGCGCGCCATTACGGAGGACTCGGTCCATGACAGACCATGTGATGCACCCGCTTTTCGCACACGGCGGACGAGTTGTCCAACTGCATGGCTGAAGTCGGTCACGGCTGTATCGAAGGTTTTTCTTGGCATAATATCGAGTATATAAGTTGACAGGGAAACTTGCAAGTTAAACTGGCAAGTTAGACTTGTTATTTAATTCGATGCGAATTACCTAGCGGGCTGATCCGTGTGCAGGATGGGCATGGCAGTGCCATGCCCCTACGTTAGCGATGTTAGCCAGTGGTTTATTACGTGCCAGTGGTTTGTACGTTAGCGATGTTAGCCAGTGGTTTATGCGTTAGCGTTGTTAGCCAACGTTATAGGTCAGCATTACCAACCAGTGGTTTATTTGTTTTTTGGCATTCGATAGGGCAGAGCTACTGGGTAGAAGGACGAGCCGTTGGTGTCGTAGTGGTCTAATATTTTGGCTATGCTTCCGTCGTTCAACAATTCCTCTAATGCGACGTTTAGAAAATCTCGTAGTTCGGTTTCGCCTTTTTTGACAGCGATTGCGTTGCCGAATACACGTAATGGTTTGTCCGGCATGACTTGTCGCAACACTCCTGGGTTTGTTTTGAGAAATTCCTGAACGACCATGGGTTCAGCGAAAGTGACGTCGGCTTTCTTGGTGGAGATATTTGTCAAATTGAGAGCGAAGGAACTTAATTCTGGTAGTGACACGCGCTTTGCTTTTGGGAAATCAGTTTTAGCAATGAGATCTTCCATGGCACCATCTAAGGTGGCTATACGTATAGAAGGAGAGTTGATCAATGAGAGATCGTTATCAAACCGGTGATCGTCGGTTCGTACCCATGTTGTGATGGCGCTGTAATTGATAGGAATAGAAAAGGCGGCGGCTTTGGCTCGTGAAGCGTTCGGCCATAAGCCTCCGCAGAAGGCGTCGCACCGGTTTGATTCAAGCCCGGGAAAAATATTGACGTAACCAACTTCTTCGGCCCAATCTATTTTGAGTCCAGCGTTCTTGCCTATTGCTTCCATAACATCATGGAAAATGCCGCTGAGAGCCCCGGTATTTGGATCTTTGCGGAAATATGAGGAATAGAGTGCATAACTGCAACGAATTTTTCCAGTCCGGAGGACACGATCCATGGCCGTTTCAGAGTGGATGGTTGTTTCTTTGGAAGCCGAGCAGCCAGACATTACGAATGGAAAGATTGCGATCAGAAAGATGAACGCAAGGATATGAGAGTGTCTGGAAAATTTCATGGCGGCAATATTACGGCATTGTACTTGCCGTTGCCATGGAATTTATTTAGCGGGCGGCTTTAGCCGCCCCTACAACGCCCTGAGAATATATCGCACGCAGTCGATATCAAGTGAATTGCCTACCAATTTCCATTGTTTGGATAATGAAATGGAATCGGGCAGAGAAAAGAACTTAGGGAAGCCCAGAAGGTTCAGAATTTCTGCTGGGGCGAAGCGGCGAACTTCGTCTGCAGATATTTTTAGGAAGGAGCCGCTACCGCGAAGGCATTTGCCGTAGTTGCTTGTAAAACAAATAGAGGTAGTTGTTGGCAGTTCGGTATCTCGAATGTCAATGATATTCATCGCTTCGCTGTATCTTCTCACTACGTGCGGTTCGAGCAATAGCTGATCGACAACATCTTTCGAAAGATAGTTGTTCAGTGTCTGTCGTTTCGATTCAGACACGCCGTTGGCTGCGACCTTTTGTTTTGAACCAATCAAAAAATATCTTGGTCGTTGTGCTGGTTTACTGAACTGACTTGGGCAGAGAGTAAAATCAGTAACAGCATAATTGCATTGTCGGAGAGTCTTCAACATCAATTGCTCAGCTTCTGATCCCTTAAACCCTAAGACATTTTCAACAACTATGTGGCTTGGCAAAGCATTCGGAATAATCGAGATCAAATTCACCAATGATTGAGATCTTGAATCGGATAAATCTTTGCGCAGACCACGCACCGTATATGGTGTGCATGGTGGGCTAAGCCACCACAGATCAGCGGGTGCGATGTTGCCCAACCGGATGGAATCAAGGTTGCGAGAGTTGGGCCTGACTTTGAAATTCTGCTCGTAAACGAAGTTTGCAGCTTCATCTTGATCGAAAGACTGCACAATCTCAATATTGGTTTCCCGGCAGGCTTCAGCGAAACCACCGATACCGGAAAAGAACTCAACCGCTGTTAACATGAGCCCTACCTTGGCAGCAATCAGCCTGTAATTCTGGCATAATATTGACGAAATGGCTAAAGGTGAAGAATGGGAACGTATTTAGCTTGCCTCGACGATACCTATGCGTACGAAGATGAGGCAACTCTGGCGGAGATCAAAACCTTCGAGGACGGCCGAATTGGTTTGGTTCTAGACCGAACCATTTTCTATCCCCAGGGTGGCGGGCAGCCTGCCGACCAGGGCACTATCTATCTGGAGAACCAGGAATTTTCCGTCGTCGACGTTCGTAATTTAGATGGTGCGGTTTATCACTTCGGTACGGTTGTACCAACTGAATTTCAAATTGGTAAAAAAGTGAGATTGGTGGTTGCAAAAGAACGGCGAATTTTGAATTCCCGTTTGCATACTGCTGGACACTTGTTGGATGTCGCAGTGCAAAATCTCGGTTTGAATTTGTCACCTGGTAAGGCATACCACTTTCCAGACGGTCCTTATGTCGAGTACGAAGGCGAGCCAACCGCTGCAGACAAAGAAGCCGTTACTCGCGAAGTAGGCAGCGAAGCCAACCGCTTAATTGCAAGTGACTTACCGGTAACTGTTGTTGTCACGAATAGCGAAGAAGCCGACAAACTTTGCGGGGGTCTACCGGAATATGTAGATCGAAATAAACCAATTCGTGTGGTTTCAATAGGTGAGAGTGTCGGCTG
>CAJCIF010000141.1 GCA_903970355.1 Actinomycetota bacterium | reverse complement strand
ATGCACAACTCAAGACGAAATCAAAAGTATTTTGCGGCTGCTCCACTGAGTTTGGCGCGTCTCCAAACGATCAAGTTTGTCCAGTTTGCTTGGGCATGCCAGGCGTTTTACCGGTACTAAATAAAGCGGTTGTGGCAAACGCTATAAAAGCGGGTCTGGCTCTCAATTGCCAAATCAGCGAAGTAACTAAATTCGACCGCAAAAACTACTTTTATCCGGATCTGCCTAAGGGTTATCAAATCTCGCAATTCGATCAACCCATCTGCAAGACAGGTCATCTAGACCTTCTCGGTAAGCGGGTTCGCATCCATCGCGCCCACGTTGAAGAGGACGCCGGCAAATTAGTGCACGCCGGTGCGGAAGGATTACATGGTTCGGACTACAGCCTTGTTGATTTCAATCGTTCCGGTGTACCGCTTCTTGAAATAGTTTCGGAACCCGATATAACAAGTGCAGAAGAAGCGCGCCAATACTTAACGGAGTTGCGCAATATTCTTCGCTATATCGATGTTTGCGATGGCAATCTTGAGGAAGGAAGTTTTCGCTGCGACGCCAATGTGTCGGTAAGACCGGTTGGCCAAGATGTTTTCGGCACCCGCACCGAAATCAAAAACATGAATAGCTTTAAGGCTGTTCAAATGGCAATTGAATCTGAAATAGAACGCCAAATTGAATTGCTCGAAAACGGTGAAAGAGTGGTGCAACAAACTCGCCTCTGGAACGAGCGTTCGAAGTCAACTTTTCCGATGCGCTCGAAAGAAGAAGCGCATGATTACAGGTATTTCCCTGAGCCTGACTTAGTGCCTTTGCAAATCGCAAGAGCCTGGGTTGAGGAACTGCGCGGCGAATTGCCCGAGCTGCCGGATGCGCGTCGCAAGCGCTATACGGAATCTCTCGGATTGCCACTGGATGACGCTGTCGTTTTGGCGGAATCAAAAGAACTGAGTGACTTGTTGGATGAAGCGCTCAAGCTATTTGATGCACCAAAAGTGATTGCGAACTGGTTGATCGGCCCGACAACTGCCTACATCAAAGAATCCGGCAAAGAGGTTGCCGACTTGAAAGTGACTGCTCAAAATCTTGCCAACCTGGCCCAATTGGTTGGTGATGGCACAATCGGAAGTACGGTCGCCAAACAATTGCTTGTTGAATTGTTAGCCACTCCTGGCGATGTAATTAGCATTGTAAAAGAGAAAGGTCTTGTCCAGATAAGCGATGAGTCCGGCTTACGCACAACCATAACTGAAGTCCTCAACAAGTTTCCAGATCAATTGCAAGAGTACCGAGGCGGCAAAACAAAGGTACGCCAATTTTTCGTTGGCGAAATCATGAAGCTCACAAAAGGGAAAGCGAACCCCCAAGTGCTCAATAAATTGCTGGATGAATTGCTAGCCGGCGAAGCAGCTTAACCAAGCAAGTGGTCGTTAAAGAACGCCAGGCTTCTTGCGAAAGCCAACATGGCCGCTTGCCGATTGTAGGAGCCTCGTTGATCGCAATTGAAGCCGTGATCAACACCGGCATACGTGTTGATCTGGACGTGTGGGTTACCGGTGAAAGCAGTTTTGATTTTATTGATTGCATCAAGCGGAATGTATGCATCGTTGAGAGCAAAGTGCATTAAGAGTGGAGTGTTTAATTGAGTTGCTTCGCCTAAATACTGATCTGTGCCTCCACCATAATAAGCCACTCCTGCATTTACAACGTTGTGGCAAGCCAGTCGAAACGTATACAGCCCACCCATGCAGTAACCAACAGCGCCGACGTGCTTGGCACCATATTCGGTGCGAAGCGCTTCTGCTGTACTGGTCAGATCTTCAATGGCTTTATCAGAATCTGTCTTCATCATGACTGCGATCCCTTTTTGAATCTCTGCCTCGCTATAACCAAGTTCCATGTTTCTTTCCGTGCGCCAAAACAAATCTGGGGCAAGAGCCACAAACCCAGCCGCTGCATAGAGATTGGCCACATCACGAATGTGTGAATTAACCCCGAATATTTCTTGTATTACTAAGATGCCCGCACCATTTGGCAAATCCGGTTTCGCTAGATAGCCCGAAAAAGTTTGGCCGTCGTGGCTCTTTATGCTTACAGTTTGTCCCGACATCATGAAAACCCCATGGTTGGTTATGTTCTACGGAACAAGGATGCTATCATGTAGCCGCTTTTCATCAGGTTAGTGAAAAGCAAGAAGTGGTATTTATTTACTGCGCGCTGATTTTCATAGCACGGGTCGGGTTTACTGTTGTTCAGTCCTTTCACTTTTGCAAAAAGTTTCGGTACTGCACAGCATGCTGTGTCGACGTTCTTCAAGAATTGGCCTGTGCCGATTCTTTTTTGCTCTTTGCTTTCCGCACAACCGGCATCGGCATATTATTTTCAAGGCTATTATTGCCCCACCGTCTTGATCTCGCCCATGCGGGACGACATCGTTTACACACCTGTTGGCATGGGTGTCGTTACTTCAAAAGCTGGTTTTCGGATTCACCCTGTAACTGGCAAAGGTGACTTCCACAGTGGTGTTGATCTGGGTGCTAACCTAAATGACAAGGTATACAACTTATTGGATGGCATAGTGACTCGGGTTGGCTGGCGCGGCAATCT
>CAJCIF010000140.1 GCA_903970355.1 Actinomycetota bacterium | reverse complement strand
TGCCTGTGAAAGGTGAAGGAGCATTTTCAGATAAAAATGCGTGTCCTGTTAAACTCGACCATTGAGTTATTACCGCACCTGGTAACAGAAAACAGTAGGCAATCGGAAGGAAATAAGCACCGAACATTTGTTGAACCATCCAGATCGCTTGTTCCATTGTCTTTTTTGGAGCTTCTGAATTAACTGGTGTCCCGGCATTTTCATTAGCTACATTGACGAGGGAAGTGTTCATCATGCCTATGTTGGCACTAAACATCGCACCACCGGCTGCACCTGTCGCTTCACCAAATCCTTGAACGCCGCCTTGCATTTCAGCAAGAGATGTTTGATAAGAAGGATTGATCATCTGTTCCGCCGCCCGCTGTGCTGCTACCAGCGTGATTTCGTGAGAAACCAAATCGCTCGCTGGGGCTCCTTTCAAACCAGGATTATTTTGGAAAGCAGCCGGGTTTAGCATGTCGCTGTTTGGATTGGGATTATGTGGCAGAGTATGGCGAAACGGCAACGGGTAACGCGGTGGTCCCCAATTGTTGAGCAAGGGATTCGAGTATTCCGTAAATTCCTTTTGGATGAAATCATGCGGCACAGGCTGGTTTGGCATTGCCTGGTGAGCGTCTGTTGGAGCCTGGTGATCAGTTGTGGAAATCTGATCATTATCCGAAGTCATACCGCCTTGTTGAGTGGGTTGATACTGATTTGGTGAATCAGCACCGGGCTCCGTCACCGGAATTTCTGCTTGCTCTTCAGTACCGGCATGCTTTGCAAATTGCCAGGTAGTTTTCTGTTCATCGCTAAACGCCGGCGTGCTAGGCACTACAGCTACGGAACCACCTGTGCCACCACTGCCTTGAGCGAGTGCACCAGAAGCTAAAAAAATTAAAACGGCCGCGCTCACAACGAGAGACTTGAGCGAGTTCAACACGTTAGCACCTCGACAAAGGAGGAAGTCCGACACCAAAATTAGTTTCGCGAGGAGGCAGAGTCATAATCTCTATAGTGGGCGGCGGATTTACCGCATAGGAAGGCTGTCTTAATGCTTTTCCTGAGATTAGCAATTCATATGGAATAGCCTCGTTTTTGACAACGGCTGCTTCCAGCTTGCTGAAGAATTCGCGGATCTTTGCTTGTTTCCCCATGCTCTTATCCTCTCTCTGCAGCGATTCGAAGGTTGAGAGCCCTGTTATTGATTCGCTGATAGTTTAGTAAAGGTCGACCTAGCCTTAAAAAATTTGCTATGCCGATTGAATTTGTACAATTTAAATTTAAAACGTTAGCGTTACGGCATCGTGACGAAAACCGTTATTGTCAAGCGATCAACTAGACACGGAAACAAAGCCGTCTCGGTGTTTCATCATGGACCAGAGATAGTCTCTCGAAATGGGTCGATCGTGACCACGCGCACCATTATTTTTGCGGTCGGGATCGCCAATAATATAATTTCCACTTTGGTCTCGTCCGAAGCAATAAACATAGTGAGGATTGCCTGTATGCGGATTCAGAACGCGGATGATCGCGCCTTTGCCCTTGTCTAATTCATGATCTAACTCATCCATACTGTGTGAGTGTACTTCCGCATGCATACCGAGACGTTCAGCATCATGTTTAACGCCTTCCAAACCACGGCGATAACCCTGATTAGTGGTACCGGTCATGCCGGCAAGTTCACTTATCCTTTCTGGACTTGGACGATGTCCCGTTTTAAATTGAGCCTCAGCCATAGCAAGTGATGTGGGCATACAGGTTGTAGCCGAAAACTGGCGGCTGTATAGATTGTCGCGCGACACTCCGTTTACTGTGTGATTTCCATCACGAGTCTCAGAATGAGTGATGTCCAATCGTGGCAACCATTCAGTTGGTGCATGACGTTTAGCTGGATGGTCTTGAGGATGCGGTGTCCGGTCTATCGTTTGATGATGGTGTTGTAAATGTTCGGGAGCCCTTTCATGATGATGCGTTAAATGACCTGGCTTTTTATGATGGTGCGGCAAATGATCCGGCGTCTCATGATGGTGCGCCGGATGTTCCTGATGAGGAAATGGATTCTGTCCGAATAGCCCCCAAAATGGGTTTTGTGGAGTTTGAGTAACTTTTTCGTGGCGAGATTGATATTGGTAAGGATTATCGAATGCCATAAACACAGCCTCCACTGACATGAAAGAAAATTACCTCGTTCTCATAACCTGAACGTGACGCCCTTGGTCACGGTCTTGTCACTTTAGAGATTTAGAACTGAGTTATGAAATTTCCTGGAGGTTTTAGACCTATGTATGTAGCTGCTAACACCGCGGCAAAAGTCGATTCGCGGCTTCTTTCCGTTCAAAAGATCTTCTCTCTCGTCGAACCATCGACCTCAGCATCTATCGTTCTGCAATCTGGAGAAAATGCGATCGGCAGATCCGAGTTTTGCGGACTCCGGCTCAACAGTTCTCTGATCTCTCGTATACACGCTGTTCTCAGCGTCTTCAACAACAAAATCGTCGTACGCGATTGCAACAGCACCCACGGCACATTTCTCAACGGCAATCGCATAACCGGTATCCATATGCTCAAAAACGGCGACCGCATCCGTTTTGCGCACGTGGAATTCATGGTCGTAGTGCGATAGCACCTTTTACTAACTCAATTAAATCTTGGACAGTGCACCTTTGGACCAGGTGCACTGTCTGCTTATGAACAAGAAAATCGCACCTTATTTAACACCACAACACACGGAAATCCTATGTGTCGGGGTTGCTATAGCCTTTCGGTATCAGCACGTAACTGTTTCGATAGAGGCCGCCATCGGGTTTTGTATGAGCAATGTGATCGCTATATTCTCTGCCTTCATGTCCAACTATCGCTATGTGCCCGATGTTACGCCCATAAGCTCTTACATGTTCTTTGTTCCAATTTCGCACTAATATCGCTCCTTTCGGCGGCGCACCATGGATTTCGGAGAGGGGAACCTTATCAAATTGCCCCGTTTTGTGAAGGTATTCTCCGAGCTCAGTTGCCGGCCTGCCTGGATCAATATTGAATCCCATTTTGTTCAAAGCTTGACGCACCCCTCTTGCGCACCACCCTACAGTTTGAGTACCAACTTGCAGAGTGTGCTCAGCCACTTGTGCCAAATTTTGCATGAAACGCGCCGCATCATTAGTTGGAATTTGCTCCGGAGGTTTAACTGGTTGCTCCACTTTCTTTTCCTGTACTGGCTTGGGAGGCGGATCGGCGATCGGCTTTGTACGCTGCACTTCATTGAGAGGCGCGCTTTGAGGAAAGCCGTTGCCTTCATAACTTACAAGTCGTCCACGGCCATCTCTTTCTTGCTCTACACTGCCGTTACTATTGACGATGCCACGCATAACGACGTGCTGCTTCCCATCTGCACCTTGCGTGTAAAGGTGCACCATCTTCCTGTTGCTGTTCGATACCGCTTCTATTTCGACATCGTACTTGTGCGGATCATTCTCAAACGAAATTTGCTTCGCACCGCTGCGCGCCATTTCATAAACTGCTTTGATCTTATCTTCAGGACGGTTCTTTTGATCTGATAAGACGCGTTGATTGTCGGCGTCTCCACCCGGGTACTGCAAAGGAGAAATATCAAGTTGCTTATCGGTTGGACGCAAACAAATATTGCCGTGGGGACTGCTTTTGAAATCGACTTGGTGGCTTGCATAGGCGTCCTTAAAGCAAGCTAAACTTGACCGCGATCGATTATCTTCATGTTTGCCAGAAGCATCGTTTCGTTCTCTAAGCGTGTAGTTTTGATCGTTGACGGTCATTCAGGTGGCCTTCGGAAGCAGCCATTCGACGTTTTAACGATAATCAATGTTCGTTACAGCACCGTGACGCTAACTCAGCTAGTTAGCGAAACTTGTGAAGAGAAAGTTTCGAACAAGAAAAAAGAAAGTGTTACTTGACTATCTCTCTTGTGGTTTGACAGTTTGGGTCACTCTCTCGTTTCGAATCGATCTACATAACCGCCTACATTTCCACACCTATTAGTCAAACCATCATTTTTACAACAGCAAACGCTGTTTATAAATGCAGGGAATGACTTGTGGATTTAGGGCAACGATTCGATCAACCCAAACCTGAACAGAAAGGAACTTACCATGGACATCCTGTCAGACTTCGCAGACATCCTGTCAGACTTCGCGGACTTCACACCACTCGAATGGGGCCTTCTCATCTTCGGCGTCGTCCTGGCGCTGTTGTATTTCATCGCAGTGGTGAGGGGTCTCGTGCTTTGCTTTCGCGCCGGTCGGACGATGGCCGTCCTAAGTGTCTTCGCCGTTTTCACCCTAATTGGCACCACTATTCTGGCCTTCTTTGGTGCCGTCCGCCTCGTTGGCGGCTCCGATCTGCCGAAAAGGTTCGCGACACACATGTACCTAGACTAAGAGCTAATAGTTGCGTACCTTAAGCACCTTCAATCACATAGGAGCCGTGCCTATGCGTACTCTCTTTGTCTTGCTGTTCGTCATCGGGCTCGCTGTGCGTGCGATTCCTCAGTCCATGCCCTACTTCATTGCCCTGGCGGTTGCGGCTCTCGTTGCCGGACTGCACAGGACGGGTATGCACCTGGAAGCACGAGCACGCATGCGCTTGCTTGAATATCGTATTGTCGCCGTTCAACAATTCCTGGCGACGAGGAATACGCTTCCGTTAACGACTGAAATGCGCAGGGATTTGCTTTCCTACACGCTTCTTTCCATACAATGGTTGCGCCGCGCTGAATCCTGTCTCCGTGAGAGGAACTATGCGGTTGCCATTCAGAATGCTATCAGCGGACTGGATGGTTGCCGAAGCGGGCAAAGAGTAATGCACTACTTCGAAACGAGCGAATTGCTCGCTGATACCATCGCCATCCCGGTCCCACAGGAGCGGTTGCCAATCATCGCGAACGGTCTATTCGCCGTGGTGTTTGGCGCCTGCTTCCTATTTCCGTCACTGCTACTGATACTGTCGGCGATGGCACTCGTTTTCTTCTACATCTTCTTCCGAATGGTCACGACCTACAACAGAAGAAGGGGAGAACTGGCGATTCACTGTCTGCAGCGAGAAATCAACGCAACAATGGAAAGTGTTCTTGCCGCTAAGCAGCTCGACACCGTGGCAGGTTCCCATCTCCTCGGCGCTATCGCTCTTGCTACGAAGGCGAGAGACGGCTATCTGGGTAGAAAGTTCGCCTACCTGTGGAACAAAACCTACCAGGCTTTTGGAAAAGTCGAAGCAGCAAAACAGCAGCTTGCCGTGCAATTGGCGACTGCTAGATAGTTTCGTGCGGTGCGATCGAGAAGTGGCGTTTCTCGATCGCACCTCCCGAATTTTCCAAAACAAAAATTCTACCATATTATATCGTATTTTGATTCAAAAAATAACTGCTGCAAGAGGAAGCACCCGAGGGCACCTCCCCTTGCATTCAATCACCGACTACCAGCAAAGGCGAATCGAGCGGCTGGATGGAACCGGTTCGCGGTTTGTCCCTGACGAGAAGCGCGACGGCGAGACCTGCGTGAATTGCCGTCGGCACTGCGTGAACTGTCAGTGTCTCCGGTAAAAAAGATCCCGATTACTTGCGTTCTCAAACCGCTAAGCAAACCTTCCTGCGCTAATTCCTCCTCTTCCGCGCGTATCAGTTCTTCTCGTGTCACTCCCGAGGAGAAAGAATTCGTGGTGGCATAAACAATTCGCGCAAGAAAAGCAGGCATCGCCATGATTTCCGTTATCGTGGCAAAAGCGCGCCGCTGAAAAACAGAAAGGTCCGCGACATAAATACCACTTTCTTCGGCGAACTGAATCATGAGACGCCGGAAATCGTGTGGGTGATTGATGAGCAACTGGGCATTTTCGACCAGTCTCTGGCAGTCGAAATGGCGGCATAAAAATTGAAACGCCGCTTCTCTAACTGTGGCTTGTGCGTAAAAACTCGTAAGATCTTTCATTGATCCTTGTTTGTCCTTATCATTGAATTTTGTTGTTGGACTTAAGTCCGTGTATGCATGACGTATCGCCGGGTAATGCGATTGTCGTTTCGACGCGCAGTTAAAACGCTCTTGCGCGGTGGCTTTTAGCAGAAAACACAATAGCGACTGTTTGCTGGTTCACCTCCGGAACAAAAATATTGAAAAACATAATTCCACCATAAGTGTTCGAATTGAGGCGAACAAGCCGCTTACAACAATTCCTTGCGTTCTTCCGTTTGCTCTTCTTGCTTCGGATCGCAGGAACCAGCTTAAATTGGTAGGTGCGCTAAGTTATCGCGGCACTGCTGCAGACCAGGTCAGGCTTGACGGCCCGAATGACTCCGGAAACAGCTCATCGAGGCTTCGTCGAATGCACTCGTTTTGAGCACTCACCACAGTCAAGATTGGAATAGACGTGCTGAACTCTCTCAATATCTGGCGACAGTCACCGCAAGGAAATCCACCAGGAACTTTCGCACATACAACTGCAATGCTGAGTAGATCCTGAAAGCCGTCAGACACAGCTTTTACGATCGTCGCTTTTTCGGCACAGATAGTTGTGAAGTTGGCATTTTCGACATTGCAGCCTCTAAATATGCGAGTTTCTCCGTTTTTATTGCTGGCTAAAAGCGCAGCACCTACCGGAAAATTGCTATAGGGAGCATAGGCAAACTTAGATGCTTCCCAGGCAGTCAAAACAAGTTCTTGCTCAATTTCCGAGAGCGAATTGAATTGAATCACATCAGAAATCATCTCACTACCTTAGCTGCACTTTAGGATCACAGCGAAGATATTCTAGCGGCTTGTTGAAATGCATACCAGTAGTCAAAGAAAAGTCCTCGCCATTGGCAGTGGCGCCATGCCAAAAAACCAATACAGCGATATTTTCATTTGCAGAAGGAGGGAAAGATTGCAGCCCCATTTGGTTGTCAATTAGAATTCGCTACCCACTTATTCTCGCAACCGAAGAAAAACAACATCAAATAACACCCGTCACCACCAAAGACTTCTGGATTGCACATCTTCTGATGTTGCAATCGCTTTCTGGCTGCCGAGAAAATTTCCGTGGGCAAGGAGTTCCTGTGAAGATACTTTTGATTTTCCTCGTCGTCGTTATCTGCGCTTCCTACGCCATTGTGCGCAGGATAGCTAAACAAAACGCAAAACTGCAACTGGAAAACGTAAACCGCTTTAAGCGACTTAGCGAACGGTTGGATTTCGAAATAGCCCTCCTGGTCAGCCAAGGTTTGCCGAGAGAGCTGCAAGGGGCTGTCTCGGTTCTATTTGGAAGCATCAAGTTTTTCAGCACACCGAGACCGCAATTGTTTGCCCGAACTTGGTCTCGTTTACTCGACCAAGCCGGCCTCCAACTGCTTCAATTGATGAGCATAGTCGAGCTTTTTGGCGGTGCGGCACCGGAAGGAATCGGTGATCCGCATTCGCCGTACACCAAACCGGACGGCTCAAAACCAATCACCAGCATCATGATAGCCGGCGATTATTTTCCGGTGGGAGAGCCTGCGCAGCTTAGTTTCACTAATCCGCTAAAGCCCATATTAGCTGGTAAGCCCAGGTTCAACATCATTTTTCAGCTAAATGGAGATGGCACCCTCTCTATGTATGCAGAGGGGGCACCGCCCGCACCGCTCATCGTCGTAGAGCAGAAGATCGGAAACGGTGCCGCTGAACCACAGCTCGAGAGCAGAGCCTTTCCCTTGTATCAACAGGTGCACTTCCTCGACAAAATCACGTTTGAGGGTAATAAAGGTGCCTATTTGAAAGCCAATTATGTGATGGACCCAGAAGCAGATGGATTGCTTCTGGTGTTTTCGCTCCAGCACCCGATCGCCGCCTGAATCCTCCTGCGCCACCAGACCAGTAGCTCCATATCTGGTGGCGCAATTAACAACAATTTGAAAGGAAACAATGCAACATGAAGACAACGAACGTGTTACTAATAACGGCGCTTTTGTGTGTAGCGCCTATCATTCCTGCCGATGCTCAGGTGACTTTCATTAACGGCACTCGAGTCAGGATCAATCTCTCGGGAACGGACTCCCTTTCTGTATTGCGCGGTCGAACCGGGGCGGTGTTGGAGCAGTACAACACACCAGCCTGGAATGACATACTCAAATTCACATCTGGGCGCGTTTCGCCAGACACAGAATCGATGCTCTTGCAAGAGTATCTAATTGGCAAGTTGCTCGACCCGTTTACAAATGACGAGTACGAAGAGGCATATCTCGAAATGGTCACACCGCGGGTTTCCAAGGAAATGCCAATCGTGGTGCATGATATCAGCCCTGGCAGTCCAGCCGAACAAGCAGGTCTGCACAAAGGGGATATCGTATACGCAATAGACGATCTGCAAACAGCAGCTTCAAGGCTTCCGCAAATTCGTGCCGCCACAACCGGTAAACCCGGAACTACCGTTCGCTTTTCGATCGGCCGCCAAACGGACGAGGGGCTCACGCCTCTCTCTTTAAGCGTGCCTCTCGCCGAGTTACATCCAAGCACGCTCATGGACGTCAACAGAGCCAATTTCAAGAAGGAGGTGGCAAAATCCAAGATACCAGTATTCATTGCCTGGAAGGCCGATTGGTGTCACTTTTGCATCGAAGACGAACCTACCCTCACCAGGGTGCAGCGTCATTTCGAAGGACGAGTCAAGTTCGTCCGTATCGATGCTGACGATTCGCCGGGTCTCGTCGAATTTGACGAGTCAGATGAGAAGTTATTTCCTACGTACGTCTTCTATGAACCAGGACACGAAGAACATCTTGCGGTGCTGGGAAGACAGCCGGAAGTATTCCTCACTGCCCTTCTCGATCGCATGCTCGTCGATTGGCACAGACAGGAACAAATACAACGGCAATTAGATAGCATACGCCTTTTCTTCTCACTAGTTGGACTTGTATTTGGCTTAACTCTGGGGGTTGCAGCCGGAATGTTCGTCAATAAGAAAATCATCCACAACCGTGTTCACGATAAGGAAAGACCTTTTGAGTGGGCCGACAACAACAAGTTGAAAATTGGTCTGATGATACTGTGCGTGGTATCATTCGCCCCTGCCTGGTGGCTATATCTCTTTAGTTTGTGCGGATTGGCCACTTTCGTCATCGGGTTCATTACTGGGTACTGGGCAAAGCGCACGGACATGGCGCCTTTCCAATCGCTGTGTTAACAGAAAGGGGTCGCTCCGCCGGCGACCCCTTTCACTTTCTAAAAAATGGTCTGTCTATCGAATTAGTTCAGCTATTTTTATGGTTTTTTGCTGAATTATACTATATGTATGAGTGTGTCGTCCATTTAAGAAGAGGCCGGATAACCCTTTAATGGATTACCCGGTCCGTGTCTATTCATGCCAACTTCCGCTTTAGAAAGTCGAGAATGATTTCGTCTCTCTCTCTTGCGGCAGCGGTGAGGATATGTCCTTGTCCTTCAAAATATCTTGTTTCCACCTTCCTTTCGTTTTGCCTTAACCTTTGCGCAAGTGCCATTGAACGTTTGAAAGACCAGAGCTCATCATTCTTGCCATGCAAAAGCAAAACCGGCCCTTTAAACAACTCAATGGCAATGGGTTGCCCTGTTTTTATTGGAGAACCATTCCATCGCCACGCACTAAGATGAGCGTCAGCGGCAAACGGTTTTTCCGCCTTTTCATCCCAGACCCACGTGCAGCCACCTTCAACTACATCTGTTGCGGCAAAAGTAGCGATGGCATCTGGGCCTAGATCTTTGTTCGACGCCGTAAAAGTAGCAATGAGACAAGCTAGTTCAGCCCCCCTAGAGTAGCCATAAATGCCTGTCTTTAATCCCTTAAGACGCGGATGACTCTTGATCCAATTCAATGCTGCAAGCGGCTTCTCGATATCGATATCGACCACACCCAAAGGTGCTGCGGGCGATGGGTAAAGCGACGAGCTGCACCAATCGAGAGCGAAAGCCGCACAGCCATTTTCAGCAAGAAAGCGCGCAGTTACATCATGACCTTTTGAACCGCCTCCTTCGCTGCCGTGAAGACAAAGCACGCTTGTCCACGGGTCGGAGTCAGGCATATACAAGCGCCCTGGAAACGGGCAAGTGTTGAGCATGTAGCTCAGCGACATGGTCTTGCTCTCCTTTCAATATTTTAGATTCATCGACTTTGCACAGGTCTTTGCCTGCCTATTGGCAGTTGCTGTTCGAATTTCTTGCAGGCAGGCTTGTTTGTTTGTTTTACTGACCTAATTTTTGTGGAGAAAAGTGGATGTACAGGCAGCTTAACAACCAAGAACCCGGATTGCTAAGAGTTTTGACGTTTGAGTTTCAATTCCTTCAAACAAAGCAATATCGCGGTTAGAGGAGGCCTTTTAAAATCTTTCCTTGAGCCATACCAATTTGGCTTCGCGGGTACAGAGATCTGCCGATCGGATTAGTTCAGCCTAACTTGCTGGTTTTTTGCTGATCGCGAATTAGCTTCACCAGTGGTGGCGCCACGAATTTCAGCTTTGGATTTATACTATATTATCTAGCATTTTTAGCTACCGAAAAATTCTGTTGAAATCAGTCCGAGTAAGTTATCTCAAGGAGAGAGCGGGACCAAGAGAAGGAGCGCTTTTGCTCACTCCTTCTCTGGTATTTCCTGTCAGATGTACATCACCTCGCTCCAGACGAATTGAAAGTCCCTGGGCAAGGTTGCGAAGATGTCTTTGAGCTTTCGTTGCGCTTCTTCGGCCTTCCAGCGAGCTTCTGCAAATCGACCAAAACGATGTAGACGTCGAGCCAATTCCAGAAGCGCCTTGCACTGGTGATAGACCGGACCTATTCTGCTTTGCCAATCTGGGACGAGATTCTCGAATACCCTATCGTAATAGCGATCGCAAAGACCGGTCACGACTGATATTGCTGCCTTCGCCCTGACCCTTTCATTGTTGACGATCTTGCAAAAACGCTTGATCCGCTTGCCTTTCTCTCTAACCCGGTGAATGGAATCTGCTAGAGCTAATGCCTTAGACATTACCTGTGTCCCTCCGTTTACTGAACAAGAATTGCAGCCTGTTCCGATGGCCGATCTCCGAGTTTTCCAACATGCCGAAACTACATCTATCCACTCACCTGAAATCGCACTAGTTTTCCACGAGACAGAAACTGCCACGAAGAAAACTTGGTTTGATTCAGATAAATAGTGAGTTGTGTACGGCCTAATAGAAATTTCGAAAGATGATCTCTTCTAACAAAGAGCCACTTTGAAATCACTGTAAATGTTTGTTCGATAGTTTTTTTTACAAACTATACCTGCCTTTTTTAAGGCATCACCAATGCGGCCGCACCAATTATCGCCGCTTCGCTACCCAGCTCGGCCGGTACAACCAGGCACTGCGAAGGACCAGGCAGTGCGGATTTTTGCAATATTTTTCTGGCTGGTTCAAGCAATTGCTCTTTCATTTCGGACAATCCTCCACCCACAACAATGAGGTGTGGATCCAATGCGTTGGCGAGAGTGACAAGGCCGTATCCGAGGTACTCTCCTGTTTTTCTGATCGCCTTGACTGCCGCTTTGTCCTTACCATGCGCCGCTCTTCTTGCTACCTCTGCTCCATTAATGCCATTGCCGGTATCTCCGGTTAGTTCCATATAAGTGTCGACCAATCCGGAACCGGAGCAATAAGCTTCAAGAGTGCCACGCGCTCCACCTAAATCTTTGCGTGCATGCGGATCGAGAGAAAGGAGAATATGACCGAATTCTCCCCCACTCCAATGCGCGCCATGATGCAATTTTCCGCCTATCAATAAGGCTCCGCCCACCCCAGTTCCCAGAGCAAGAAACACGACGCAACCATGTAAATAACGGCGTGCCGCACCAAATCGCAATTCTCCTAAAGCTAAAACATTCACATCGTTATCCACTGCCGTCCGCACACCCAGAGCGCTTTCAAAAGTTCGCTTGATTTGCAATCCCTTATAGCCCGGCAAAACATCGGTCGCTGAATAGACATAGCCGTGAAGAGCATCAATTTGTCCACCGGAGCCAATCCCTATTCCTTCCAGTGGTTCTCCACATTTATCTTTCAGTAATCTGGCAAGATCTACTGCGCTTTGCAAAATAGCTGGTCCACCCTTTTTAACAGGCGTCGCCACTTCTTGCCGATGCTGCACCTGACCAGACGCGCTGACCAGAGCACCGGCTATCTTTGTGCCACCAATATCGATACCAACATACATTGTGTCAGGCGTTTACCAATTCGATAATGTCGGCAACTTCATATCCGCTCAGACCGAGTGAGTGCAGATTTCTTGCATGCCGCCGTATATCTACATCAGTTACTGCACTTGATAAATCGACAACGCTTTCAAGAGTTGGCGTTGAAAGTTGTGCCAATCGTGCCAGTTCGGTAATTATACAAACGTGCTCCGTTAAATCTCTTACGATTGATCTTTTCGCATCGGAAATTCCTTTGAAAGATTTGAGGAGCACGCTGTACCAAGTTGCAAACAGGTTTTCATCGGCTGGATCTTGTTCCGCTGTGGCAATTGCGCCAAATGCAGGCGCTACCGTTTTATACGCTTTCGCTATAAGAGCCAGTTCGCGCTCGAGTTTGTCGAGCAAGCACATAGTGGTTTCGTTCATTGCCGACTCGGCAAGCCCCATACCATTATTCAAATAATCATCTGGCGTGGCACGCAGCAAACCGAAGAGCAACAACACTGGTCTTAGAACTCGCTCAATCTCCAGTAAACCGCGCTCCAGCACGTTTGATGCCGGAATCAGTTCAAGCGGCAAAAGATTGCCCATCTGAATGGTTTTACGCAACTGATTGCGAGTGTTGCCGGCAATATTCGAGCAGGTACGAATACTTTCTATTATCAGGCTGTCTGCATCGGCCCATATGGTGGAGAATATGTTTCCCACTTCAGCGATATTCAAGTTCCAATTGAGTCCGCCTCGTCTAAGCGATTCAACCAATTGCAAGCCTGCTCCAAAGGGTGCATCAATCAATATTAAATTCTGCCCGTCGCGCAAATTTCGTCTTATGAAATCGATATTTCTAAGAAGCGATCGAATACTGCCTGCATACAAAACATACTCGCAATAAGCCAGGTCTGGGGATGCCTGTACTACCAGGCTTTGCAGTTTTGCAATTGAATCAAAATAGTTTGCCGCCTCATCTCGGTAACTGACAGCACAGCTATCAGAGGCCTCTGCTGCAGCAACTAAATTCACCATGGACAACGCCGAGCATCGGTTCGACAAAAGGCTCGCTAAGGCTAGCCCTTGCACGCCATCAGTCAAAATGCATACTGGCTTGTCAAATGATCCAGTCGTTCTGGCTTGTGCCCGTTTATCTAAGCCGGGAACCAGATTATTTACCGTCGAGAGCAACTGAGAACTCCTATGAAAATGATCTCCCTAGTCGTCCAAAATAGAATCAAAAGCCCTGTGGGGGCTTAGATATACGGATGCCGTTGCCTCTCATGTCAGGCGCGTAAAAGAATAGCACCGAACGCATTCAACACATAGTGTTTCCGTCAACGTTTAACCTGCAATTGAATTAGATCATCAAATTGCATTCCTGTATATCTCAAAAGCCTGCTCCAACTGCGGATCGCAGTTTTTACTCTTTTTCAAGAACGTCGATTCGATCGGCAACAATTTTTCATGAATTTAAAAAAGAAGCTATATATAAGAACGGTTTCGCATAACCGTTGCACCATATCCAGTGCCGACTACGAATAGACCGTCTGTTTAGAGCTCAGGAGATGCGAATATTGTCGATCAGTCTGACTTTTCCAAGTTGGACTGATATCACCACAATCAATCCGTTTTTTGCTTCTTCATATGGAACGAAGGTAACGGCGTCGCGGGCTTCCAAAAAGAGGATTTTGAAGCGTGACTCTCCATCCAAAACCTCTTTTCCTTTGCCCAGAGCAGATTGCACGTCGCCCCCGGTCTGTTTAAAAGTTTGTGCGATTGTCCGTAAGGATTCGAATACTTTTGGAGCTACTTTTCTCTCTTCTGGCGTCAGATAGACATTGCGAGAACTTTTGGCTAATCCGTCCGGCTCACGCACAATCGCCACAGGCTCAATTGATAATGGCATGTTGAGATCGGTTACCAACTTATTGAGAATGACCAACTGCTGATAATCCTTCTCGCC
>CAJCIF010000139.1 GCA_903970355.1 Actinomycetota bacterium | reverse complement strand
GCCGGGAGAGGATCGAGTACAGCAATCGAATAGAGCGTTTCGGCCTGCTGGGCAAACATGTTCCTGGCAATCCGTTTTGGTTTGTTTGGTGGTTTCTTGCCAGAATCTTCTGGGGAAGCCAGTTTATAGAACTTTTTTGCCTCTGCTGCGTTTGCTTGTGCTCCGGCCAACTCTGCTTCTTTCAAGTAAATGAACTTCCCGATCTCCGTAATTTCTGGTTTCTTTTTATCCTCAGCCTCCAATTTCTTGAATTGTTCTTTGCCGTATGCAAAGTCTCCAAAAGTGGAACTAAGCATTGCGATGGCTACAGGGAGGGCCTTTTTGACATTGTCATCGGGAACGGGTGTTTTCAAAACGGAATTGAGAGAATGTTCGGCCTCTTTATTTTTGCCTTCAACGTAATAAACAAGAGCAGGCGTCGTTATGCACCAGACGTAATTTTGTGAGGCATTGTGCGGGAATTTTTTGGCCAGGTCGGAAACAATAAGGGCTGTGGTTTCTGCTGCTTTGTTGTCTTTCATTTGCAGTTCCATTGAAATCTGCGTATTAAGAGTGCGACCGTATGCAACCTGATAACGCGGACCTGCCTTTTTGAGTACCGTTAAAGCGTGTTCCAGTAAAGGCTTGGCAAGTTCCGGTTTCTTCTCGTGCAAATAAACCAATGCCAGGCTTTTTTCTTGTCTGGCTATTTCTGGATCATCAGCTGGATACAATTTTTTTGTAAGTCCCACACAGCGAATTTGAGTTTTCTCAGCATCTTGAATCTTGCCTTCAGCTCTATAGGTAGTGGTCAGATAAGCAAGTGTTGCAGAAAAGTTTTTGTCTTCTTTGCCGGTTTTTTCGGCCTCCGCTAGCGCTCTTAAAAAGCTTGCTTCGGCGATGTTATGACTGCCTGATCGCCACGCCATGATTCCTAATTTCATGGCTCGCACATAAGGCGTATCTTGCACTGGTGCTTTTGCTTTTAGCTTGCTGGAATCTACTGCTTTGTCAGGGGCTGTCGGTTTATTGTCTTGTGCCGCAACGGAAGTATTTAAAATTGGCAAAAGAGCTAGGGCTACAAGAGCGTTGAAAGCGGTTGATTTCATTTTTACCACCAGCATGGGTGCTTGAACTTTAGCAGATTTAGAAGAGACTTCTCTCTGTGAAATTGAAGTCGCCTATCTGCATAGCGGGCACGACTGCTGGTGAGCCTTCTTCTCCTGCCGCTCGTACTGCCGGTCCCAGAGCAATGATGTTGTTTAACAGTTCGATCAGACTGACATTGAATCGCATATTTTTTATGCCGGTTTTTATTGCACCTTTCTCCACAAGAAAGGTGCCGTCTTGGGTTACTCCAGTCAAAAGTTTTGTTCTTGGATCGACTTCCCGCACGTACCAAACACGCGTTAGATAGATAGCTCGCTCAGAGTTGGCAATCATGTCGTTGAGCGAGGTATTTCCTCCAGAAACTACAATATTGGTCGCATACTCGCCGTAACCGTCTGGTTGAGGAAGACCGTGTCCTGTGGCTGGTAAGCCGAGCTGGTGGGCGCTTTTTCTTCCTAGGATCATGTTCTCGAAATTGCCATTTGAAACGAGCGTGACTTTCTGCCTCGGTTGCCCTTCACCATCAAATGGTTCGCCCGACTGCAATGGGTGGGCGCAATTGTCTGTAATGGTAACGGCTTTACCGAAAACAGCTTGCCCTTGCTTATCTAATAGGCAAGACAACTTATCGATATGGCTTGTCGCGCTAAAGTCATACCAGAGAAAGCACAATAAATCTAATACCGCAGATGGTTCCAGGATAACAGCGTAGTGTCCTGGTTCGAGATCAATTGGATCTTTGCTTTTTATGGCTTTCTCAGATGCTTTCTCAGCTAGCGCCTCGGGATTGAGATCGTTCATGGATACTGCATTTTCCTTAACCCAGCCAGATGAATTGGGCGCCGTCATCGTTATTGATATTTCGGCAGCTGATTCTCTGTAAAAAGCAAAAAGGTTTTGAGAGTTTCCGATAGCGGTCGAACGTTCTCCCGAAACGCATGTACCGGCCGCTTCAACATTGTGCTTTTGGGCCGTATGGATTATCTGTCTAACAATGTCTGCTCGGTCTTGCGGGCTAAAGGCAGCCGTTTTTTCATCAAAACGGTTTACTGCTTGATAAAGGTTTGAAGCTGGAGCAGGCGCAAGTCGCAACAGATCATCCTCACTTTCAAGCAACTTGGCGGCATAAATTGTCTTATCGACCAATGCCACTATGTCTTGGGGAGGGCCGATATCCGAGGTGAGTCGAGTTTGCTTTCCATCTACCAAAACCCGCACCGCCACTCGCTCGTACTCGGGCGATTGATTTTGCGTCATGTTATTAACAGCAAATCGGGATGTTGCTTCATTCGAGCTGGAAACAGTTATTTCAATGTCGTCAACCTTGCCTTTTGCATGGGCAAGAGCGACGTCTATTATGGCGCGGGCTCGCTCCTCTTGGTTCATCTCCACCACCTATTTTGACCGCGCTATGCCAACTTGAGTTTTGCGAAACCGGGCTGGAGAGGCGCCATGACCAGTCCACATCAACTGACAAGGTTGTCCTTTCCCGCAATTGGGCAGACCCCAGTGCACGTATTCCTCTGCCCCGCCGATCGCATCGCAAGAGTTCCAGAATTGAGGAGTGATACCGCTGTAACTCGGATTTTTCAACATGCGGCCAAGTTTGCCGTTTTTGATTTCCCATCCGATTTCAGTTGAAAACTGAAAGTTATAACGCCGCCCGTCGATGGACCAGCTCTTATTGGTTTCCATGAAGATGCCAGATTCCGTGTTGGCGATGATGTCCGCCAGTTTGCCGGCGCTGCCAGGCACAAGCGAAATGTTAGTCATGCGAATGATCGGTGTGTAGTGCCAAGATTCAGCCCGCATCATGCCGCCGGAGCGGGTCAAACCAATTTCGTTTCCTGTTTCGCGAGAGCTTAAGTAGCCGGAGAATGTGCCGTCCTTTACGAGGAAAACGCGCTGTGCCGCTACACCATCATCATCGTACCCAAAGGAGCCAAGTGCACCGGGAGCGGTGGCGTCTGCAACAAGATTGACGATTGTCGATCCGTATTTAAGATTGTGCAATTTCTCCGGAGTAAGAAACGAATAACCGGCAAAATTGATTTCCCAGCGCAGAGCACGATCTAGCTCGGTGGGATGGCCGCAAGATTCATGTATTTGCAGAGCAAGCTGTGAACTGTCCAGAATGAGATCCATTTCTCCTTGTGGGCATTGCGGTGCGGACAGTAATGCAACCGCTTCTTCTGCTATCTTTTGAGCATTGCCGACCAGGTCCCACTTTTCAACCATTTCCCAACCGGCCAATTCCTGTTGCCCATATTGTTGAGGCCAGCTGCGACGTTGCTGGTCATCATCATTGGTAGCATTAGCTTGTATCCAGCAACCAGAGCGAATGAATTCTTGTTTTATACGGCTTCCCTCGCTTGATGCAAAGAATTTCTCCTCGCGAATGAAGGTGAGTTCACCGGTTGCTAAGGTTATTCCGGGTACAGCCAACATCACTTTTGCTGCATCAAGAAGAGTTGTTATCTTCTTTTCGACGCTTACAGTGAAGGGATCCACTTCACAGGGCGATTTCCATGTTGCTTTGTGGGGAGGTTCCGGCAAAAGAGTAACGGGTGATTGGCGGCAAGTTGCAGATGCTCTTGCTGTTTCAATTGCTAAACGAACGGCTCTTTCAATACCTGGCTTGGTCAGGTCTTTAGTAGAAGAAAAGCCCCAGCCGCCAAGCAAAGTTCGCACGCCCAGACCATATGAACCGCTCTCCTGAAAGCCGGACACGGAATTATTTTTGGTTTGGATGTTTTGGGATTCGCTTTGGATGATGCGGACGTCTGCATAAGTGGCACCATATTCGGTGGCGATATCGAGAGCGTATTCAGCCAGTGCTTCCATAATTCCTCCAGCAGGAAATTATTAGAGCACATTTTTACGGGCCTGATTGCAAGATACTAAAAATTATAGTAATAAATAGGAAAAAGAAACGTCGTGCAAATCGAACCAAACATTCCCCGACTGCGCTTTGAGCGAGTCGAGGAATGTCCGGCTTGGCAAGTCGACGTAAGCGGCTCAATGGACGGTTGCGCGGAGGCGCCCTTCTGCTTGAGCCTTGGTAATTGCTGCGATCGTGCGAAGACGACAGTCTTCAATGTACGAGCGCAGCAGGTCTTCAGGAACGCTCAGGTTGAGTCCTGAGATCTGCGGATGACCGAGAGGCAGGAAGATAACCTTGTCGGGGTTACCAACCATCTCAGTGCACGGATGCGGATGCCTCATTTCCTCGTGGTGGTTATGCAGATCCCACGGGAAAGTAGGATAGTCCGGTTCTTCCGTTGCCGCTTGCAAAACGCAGACGATCGTCGGAACGTCCACGTTTTCGGTGGGATCGTAGCGAACGACGCCGGGGTCCACCAGAAGGCAGAGCCTCGACATGTAATCGCTCCATGCTGACCACATGGCAAAAGGTCCCCAGAGGAGCGGGTAGGCACTTATGCCGAGACCCGTATCCTTCTTGGGAGGAAGCAAATGCCAGACGGAACGCATCATCCCCGGAAGCGCACAGCTTGCCGCAGTAGAACGGGGCCAGGCGAGATCGGAGTTCTTCAGTTTGACGAACCGATGATGAAGGACATCCCAAGCCACTACCGTAAGACGGTCGTTGGGTTCGATTTGCCATTCTTCAAGCGTTTCTGCAAGCAGCGGTCGCAAGTCGATCGGACCACCGAAGAAAACGCTTAGCGGATCGCCAGGTGTCAGACTCTTCAGCCAGTTGGCGAGGTTGAATTGGTTTGTGATTCCTTCCAACATAGCCTTTTCGAACTTCTCTTTCGGCTGGGCGCTTGCAATGAACCAGCCAGCAATGGCACCACCCGAATGACCTTCGACTTCGACCTCTTCAGGTTTATAGCCCATCTCGAGAACGCCTTCGTAGACTCCGACGTAGCCTACAGCTTTGGCGCCTCCAGCAAGAAGTACGATTTTGATTTTTGGTTGCATGCTTTCTTGCAGCATGATGACCTCCTTAGTCAGGTTGAAGCGATGGTAAAGGCGAGGTTATGGTGTGACCCGTCCTTACCACGAGACGATTGACTCTCATAGCCACAGGCTAAGCTAGTCGTGAAGTTTGCTGTTAGTGCCGATAAGCTTGTTGCGCCAACAGCGATATTCGTAATTTGACAAAAGGAGCACGCACCAGAGGCAGTGGCGTAATGTTACACCTCACGGGAACGGCACTTCGTCAATCTTCAAATTCGGCCTTCATCCTTCTGCCGAAGCATAGGAAAAGATACTGCAGGAGAAACGTTTGTGTTCCTGAGATGAAGGTGTTCGTGGAAGAAAAGAGATAAAAAAGGCGTGCCCCAATCTATGACTCATGAGAGGTCTGAGTCAACAGAACTTGGCACACTTAAGATCCCGTGACACATAGCGTGACTCGGTAAGAAGTAAACGGAAACTTCCGTTATTTCATGCTGAAGTTGCGCAGGCGTCTTACGCCTTTACCTTGTGCATAGCTGCGGCTCCCCATAACAACATCTTTTTGTGGGGGTGGGGCTTGGAGCTCAAATTTTTGGTCAGAGTCATCTGAACCTTCACTACTGGCATAAGCGCCCCAATAGGTTGGTCCTACAGCTTTTGCGCGATTCAGATAGCGGACATCCGGTCCGTATCTCAGCAAGAAGAATACCGGAAGCACCACAACTGCTATGGTCGCGAATAAGAGTTCAAGAACAAATTCCATTGCGTCACCTGTTTCTAGCCGGTTGACTGCGGGAACGGAGATTCCAGGGTTGCAAAGTTAAGGTAACCGAAGGGTTGCCATGTGTCGATGGTGCTACTACGTATCCGGCCAGAAGAATCTGTCAACCGATATACGCCGGCTAGTATAACGCTATTACATGACAAAGCTCGCATTTTTTTGTCCTATAACAATTTCAATCTCAGTACAATGTCCTGGTGCGATCGTGGAAAATGGCTCAGATACACGTAAGTGAATGATCTGGTCGCATCGAAAAAATAATCTTTGCGGTGTGGGCACCGAAGTGTGTGCGAGGGGGACTGTTATCGTTGAGCGAGCTAGATAAATTGTATGCAGAGATAGTGGCCTGTTCAGCCTGCCAAAGATTGGTAGATTTTCGGCACAAAATCTCCTGTGAAAAGAGAGCTGCCTATCGTCATGAAGAGTATTGGGGCAAGCCAGTGCCCGGATTTGGTGATGCAAATGCGCAATTGCTGATTGTGGGACTTGCCCCTGCCGCACACGGCGGAAACCGCACCGGCCGCGTATTCACCGGTGATGGGTCTGCTGATTTTTTGATGCAGGGTTTATACAAATTTGGATTTGCCAATCAGCCAACTAGCGTGAATCGTGATGATGGGCTGCAGCTGATAAATGCATATGTTCTAGCGGCAGTACGCTGCGTACCGCCCGATAACAAACCGACGCCGGAAGAAATTTTGACGTGCCGTCCTTTTATGGTGAAAGAAATGGCTTTGCTTCCAAAAGTGAAGGCGGTGCTTGCTTTGGGCAAAATCGGCATGGATAGTTACATCAATTCGTTGCCCACATCAGAACGCCCGAAACCCCGGCCCCAGTTCGGGCATGGTGTCGTATACGATATCAATAGCATAAGGCTGTTTGGTTCGTATCATCCAAGCAGGCAGAATACCCAAACCGGCAGGCTCACAAAAGAAATGTTTGGAGACGTGCTAGGAGAGATCAAGTGCTGGTTGAAATCAAGATAAAACTAGTAGGCTCTGGCGAAAATCACACGGCGTTTCGTTTTCCTGCCCGTTAGCATGCAGGTTCCTTCTTCATCCTGATTGAACGGAATGACGCGAATGGTGGCTTTGGTCTCATCTTTGATGCGCCCCTCTTCTTCGTTGCTTCCGTCCCAGAACGTTTCAATGAAACTATGTTTGTCTTTAAGGAGTGCCTTGAATTCATCATAGGTTTTGGCGATGAAGGTGTTGTCTTGCCGCTTCTTAAGCGCCTTTGCAAACATGCTTGCCTGAATGTCCTCGAGCAATCTTGCCACTTCGCTTTTCAATGAATCTTGACTTACGCCCCTCATTTTTTCCAAGGTGTCCCGTCGAACTAGCTCGGCCACGTTGTTTGCTACATCCTTGGGACCGATGTTGATGCGTAATGGCACACCTTTTTGCTCCCAATAGTTGAATTTGAAACCGGGTGTGTAGTTGTCTCTCGCATCGAAATGCACACGGCAAGTGTCTTTGAGCGATTTCAATATTTCATCGCACTTAGCAAAGACGATACTTTTCTCTTCATCGGTTTTGAAAATGGGCACAATCACAACTTGCGTTGGTGCCACACGCGGTGGCATAACCAGGCCTTTATCGTCGCCATGACCAAGCACAATCGCACCAATCAGGCGGGTAGAGGCACCCCAGCTTGTCTGCCAGGCAAATTCCTCTTTACCTTCCTGTGATTGAAATTTGATGCCGAAAGCCTTGGCAAAGTTTTGCCCGAGGAAATGCGAGGTGCCGGCTTGCAGAGCGCGTCCGTCTTTCATGTAAGCTTCAATGCAATAGGTTTGCACCGCTCCGGCAAAACGTTCTCTCGCTGTCTTTTCACCGGTGAGAACCGGCAAGGCCAGGTGGTCTTCAGCGAGCCGGCGATACAATTCCAGAATTTTAAGAGCTTCTTCTTGCGCTTCTTCTTCGGTGGCATGAGCGGTGTGGCCTTCTTGCCAGAGAAATTCCGTAGTGCGAAGAAAGAGGCGGGTGCGCTTTTCCCAGCGCACAACATTGGCCCACTGGTTGATCAAAATCGGCAGGTCACGCCAAGAT
>CAJCIF010000138.1 GCA_903970355.1 Actinomycetota bacterium | reverse complement strand
TAGCTATATTTACTTATTCGGCTAAGAAATTCCGGTAGAGCAGCGATAGAGCCTCTTAGACCGCCTTTAAAGGTACCGTGCCTCCGTTCGTATCTCATGAATCGATCAAGCCACATTGGGTAAAGCTCGACGAAGAGAACTTCAGCCATGGTGAAGTCGCCTTGAACTCCGCCGATCTCACGAACTGGATAATTCAAAAAGGCAATCGTAAGAAAAACGAGGAGAACCGCACTTGTAACAAACCTAGCGAGGTGCTTCGGGGGAATACTTTGAAAAGAGAACGCATTCTTCATATCTTCTCACTGCTTCAAGGATGCACCACAGCCATTTCACCCGGGCTTTTGGTGGCAGGCTTAAAGTAGTAGACAATGCCAACCTTTTTCAATAAGCCGCGTGGTTCATCGGGGAACCAAAACGGTTCCGAAGATTTAACGGCAGCGATCACAGCGCCTTTAAGCGCATTGAAATCGCTTTTGGAAAGATTAGTTTTAGTTTCCCAATTCACGTCTTCATCTAAAATGCGGAAATTGCGGGCGTGCCCATTACGGAGTAAATCGAAGTAGAGGTGTCTTTGACAAATCCCTTTCCGGGAGCGGGTTTTTGTAATTAGAATAGATTTTGACAGGTACTTCAGATTGGAACCGCGTCGAAATTTCAGGTGTTGGATCGGCCTTTGCTGAAACTGGCAGAAAAGCCAATAGACTACTTATCAAAATGCTTGTAACGGTAAATCGCATCTGGAGCACCATAACCTTCTGTTTTAGTGTAAACCCAATACTGCAATAGGTTGGAGTGACCTAAACCTGTTTCACTACCACGTCCTGCGTAATAAGTATTGCCGTGCCCATCGATTGTTTCCTCTCCCACACCTGTGTGTTGAAGATACTTATTGTCTCAGATGAGGATATCGCCATCTTGCGGTACACAGTATTTTTCGAAGTCCTTAGCGTTCTGTTTCCAGGTTGATTCATCTTTATCTCTGGTCCAAACTCTGTCAAAATGAGGGTCTTGTGACAAAGCTTTGTTCATACCGTGTACATCAGGCGGGTGATTCGCATCCCAAGGAACCGGAATCCCGGAAGATTTCAATACATCATTGAGAAACCAGTTGCACTTAGGCACGTGAGGACCCGTTGTTTCCGCATAAGGGCTTTTCTTGCCATTGTCCACTAGCTTATTGCATTTGTCCGTAATTTCCTGGCACACCTCAATCGGCTTGTGATACCAGATCTGAGGTGCTAAGGAGAGCCAGATTCGCGCCAGGCACCCAAAATGGGCCTCATGCCCGAATAAAGATCCGCTTTCTTATTACCTGGCAAATGGCTTCTTGCCGTACTATCTCGACGCCATTCCCACCCACTCAAGAAAATTTATCCAACCGTAAAACAATTACCGCCGCAACGGCGCTAATGCGGAAACTCGAAGTCTTAAACGGATGAGGTATTGGAAACTCTTGGACTCCGATATATTTTCAGACTAACCGTATCCGCCTCTTGTTGACATCCATCCCCATGTCCCTCCTGCAAGAAAAGGTAGCGCCTGAAGCCGCACGTGATGACGTGCGCCCAGATTCAAACCACCCTTTCCGCAAAAAATCTAACGATTTTCGATTTCTCAATCTGGCCAATGGAGTGAGTACAGCGCTTGCAGCGTTCGCTATTTTCATTTTGCTAGATACGGCAGTGCGTTTCTTTTACAAACCGGACTCTTTTGATTGGCCCGTCCACAATTACGTTTGGGCCAAAACCCAAGCCTACAGAACCCTGGCCAAGCAACCAGACATTATGATCATGGGCTCTTCTCTCATTTGCGTAATTTTGCAGAATGCAGAGGCCGTCTATTTAAAAAAGCCAGTGGATATTGTGGCGCACAATAACTCAGTGATGTTGGAAGATCAATTGGCAGAACGCCTCCATCGGAATGTTTCAACGTTTGGCTTCGCCTGTGGTGGCATGATGGCCTCCGATTCTTTTAGCGTGGCAAAGACAATTTTTTCCGCCAATCAGCATCCCAAACTACTTATAGTCGGTATTGCGCCACGAGACTTTATTGATAACGGCTTCAAAGATGTCACGAGTTCAGATGTCGGCCGCTATATGCAACATGCCAGTCAAAACAAAGTTTTTGGAAGGGGAGACTTAAAACAACCAAGTGCACTTGAACGCTTTACCCTTAGAAATAGCAGCATCTATGAGAAAAGATTGGACTTTATCGCAACACTGAATGATGGACTTCGCCCGATTTTCGACATTTATTTCGATCAGATTTGGCATTCATCCAGGTTTATTTCCAACACCGACTTAATAGCCATAAAAAATCTGCTTTGCTCACCGGAAGATGCCAGGTTGAATCAATTGATAATGCCGCCTGATTCTACTGATGACCATAAATACGTCAACAATTTAGATATCTACCGAATGCGCTACCTACCGTTTTCTCAAAACGCATTAGCAAGTCAATGCAATTATTTCGAAGGTTTTCTCAAGCAATGCAATGAATTAGGCATCCGGGTGATCGTTGTTAATATGCCGATCACTAAAGAGAACATCGATCTTTTGCCGAAATCCGACTATCAATTGTGCGTTTCAAAATTTGAATCGTGTGCGCGAAACAACAAAAGTGACTACTGGGATCTCAATGACCCCTCTGTGTTTTCCCGAAAGGATTTCCGTGATTCAGTGCATCTCAATAGCATCGGCAGTTTCAAATTTATACAGTTGTTGGCTGAAAAAATTGCACGGCATTATCATTCCGGCGCACTACCAATTTGAAATTAGGAAGTCAAGCAAGACTGGGCACTGGACTGCAATAAAAGTCGCTGTAAACTAATTACGGCCAGCATGGATACCGTTTGATATGAAGCTATATTTGATGCGTCACGGCATCGCGATCGACCGCATCGGAGGCGCCGTCCACAACGATTTTCAACGCCCTCTTACCGATGAAGGCCGGGCGGAAACAAGGGCGGTTGCTTCCGGCTTGAAGCGTCTGTCCGTAGGCGCTAATTTAGTAATTTCAAGTCCGCTTGTAAGGGCAAAGCAGACAGCCGAAATCGTTCATGATGTTCTTGCAGTGAAACATGGACTTGAAATCACAGACGCGCTTTCTCCCGGGGGCAACGCGAGCGATCTCTACAAATTTCTTCGCAAGTTCCAACCCTTTGAAGAAGTTTTTCTGGTTGGCCACGAGCCGGACATCGGCCGATTAGCAGCCACCCTTCTCTGGTCCGGTCCGGAATTGGAAATTCCGTTCAAGAAAGCCGGCGTATGCCGAGTTGATATAAGTGACCTGCCGCCGACTTCTCCTGGCGTTTTGAAGTGGTTCGTCACTCCCAAAATCGCTTCTTTGCTCAACTGAAATCATTCGTAGCGTTGGCCGTCAAATTCAATCCAGCCGCTTTCATGCCGCGG
>CAJCIF010000137.1 GCA_903970355.1 Actinomycetota bacterium | reverse complement strand
AAGCTTTGCGAGCCGTGCTTCATTACGTCTATAATCTTCGCTTGTGTGACCGAGAGAAGGAAAGGGTCGTCATGAGTCAAAAACCTGTTCAACGTAGCATCATGCAATCAGGGACAAAATCGGTCTTGGGATTGGGAATGGCGCTCGTTTTAACGAACACCCTACTTCCCTCCGCGCTTGGGCAGACAAAGCTTCAGCCGCCACCTCCCACTACACCATCTCAAGCTGTTCCGCCAGTTGTTAACAAAAAGGATGGCGCTCCTGCAGCGGCAGCTAAACCAGCCGGGAAAGCCGACGAGCCGATATTAGTTCAGTCGAATAGCAAAGCCATAGTTTCTGCGGTTGCCAACAAGTGGCAAAATTTTCCTGACTATATCAATTTGAAACCTGGTCAAGATTCCATGCCCCTTACTTTGACCTTTGTCAACGGCGATGGCGGTCCAACTTTTTCGGCACTTCGCATTGTGGTTGCAGGCAATGTCCTCGGTTCCGATCAAAATTTCAAAGACAACAAGCTCGTAAAGAACATGACGAGAGCCATCGGTCCTGGATCGACCCGCATTATTATTCAGGCGTACGGCCCGGTTGGGGCAAAAATGACGTGGAAATTGACGACTTCCTCCATGGCTATCACCTCAGTTACTCCTGATTCTTTTGGTCCAGCCGACATACCTGTTGTGAAAGGAAGAGGCTTTGGACCTGGCGCAATTGTTTACATTGGCAAGAAAATCATCACTGTAAAATCCGCCAGTCAGGGCGAATTGCGTCTCTCCTTGCCGGACGAAATGGATGGCGGAAAACAAGATTTAATTGTGCAAATGGGCACAACAAGAAGCGCACCGTATAAGGTGACTGTAAAGTTGACTCCGCAAGTTCTCGGTGTGGACATGATCTCCGCACCGCCTGGACAACCGATTGTTTTGTCCGGTAAGAATTTCTCCGCATCGGCTTCCGACAACGCTGTTACGATTGGTGGAGTAGGTGCGCAGGTGACAGCAGCAAGCCCGACATCTTTGACTGTCGTAATTCCTGAAATGCAATTTCCGGCATGGTATTTGCCGATAGTCGTGAAAACGAATGGCGTAGAATCAAAAGAGAAAATAACCATCAATCTCAACCAGCGCGTGATTGAAAACCAGGGTATGCCTCAGTATTAGGAATCTGAAATGCAACTGACGGAATTGCGTCGCGAAATTGAGACGGTGGAGGAGCGCCTGACGAAAGTCAGCGAATTTCTTTGAACCGGATCAGCTGAAATCCAAAATCAAAGTACTTGAAGAACAAACTCTTGATCCCGATTTTTGGAAGGATCAAGAATCTGCTCAGAAACTAATGAAGCAAAAAGGCCGGCTGGAGTCATCGCTTGGTCAATATCAAAAATGGTGCAATGAAGCGAGCGACATTCGCGTTCTCATCGAAGTTGGCATCGAAGAAAACGACGATTCGGTTGGTCCTGAAATAGAAAAACTGCTGAAGCGTCTGGGCGGAGAACTGGCGAAGTTCGAATTCAATCAGCTTCTATCCGGCGAATATGATGACTCAGCAGCACTGGTTACGATCAATGCCGGCGCAGGAGGCACGGACGCTCAAGATTGGGCGGAAATGATGCAGCGCATGTACTTTCGCTGGTGCCAAAATCGCGGCTTCAAAACGGAATTGATTGATGAATCACCAGGTGAAGAAGCTGGGATAAAAAGCACTACCTTCAAAGTAGATGGACCATTTGCTTACGGATATTTGTCCTGTGAAAAGGGTGTGCACAGGCTCGTACGCAAATCTCCTTTTAAACAAGGCAACGACTCACGCCAAACAAGTTTTGCTGCCGTTGAAGTGAGCCCTCTTATGGATGACATTGATTCAATTATCGATTTAAAAGAAGAAGATCTTGAGATAGAGACAATGCGTTCCGGCGGTGCCGGAGGACAGAACGTAAACAAGGTAGAAAGTGCAGTAAGAGTTGTGCACAAGCCAACTGGAATTATGGTTAAGTGTCAACAAGAACGCAGCCAATTGCAGAACAAAGCGTTAGCACTCGAACTTTTGCGTTCAAAACTTCTAGCCATAAAGCAAGCCGAACGAGAAGAAGAGTTAGCGCGCATAAAAGGGGATAACGTCTCTGCCACTTTTGGCAACGCTATTCGATCTTATGTACTGGATGATCGGCTTGTGAAAGACGTGCGCACCAAGGAAGAAACTTCCAACGTAGAAGGCGTCCTGAATGGCGACCTCGATCCGTTTATTGAGTCGTACCTGAGGCACAAAGCCATGGCACAACGCGAGTAGTTGCCAAGGACCGAAATTAGATCAAATTTGGGACTATCCCGCCCTGGCTAAAATTGGGACCATGACCGAGCTGTGGATATACTATTTTATTTAGTATATTTGTTTGAAAAAATTTGGGAAGGAGCAGAGCGAGTCAGCGATACTATATGCGGTACCACATTTCAAAGCCGATTTCGCCATTCGGTTTCGTCGATTACTTCGCCAAAGAAGTTGAGCTCAATTGTGACGTCGTCCGGATCTTTGAGAAAGATTTGAAATAGTTTTGCATCCGGCAAACTCCTGAAGTCGAATTGGAGATTGTGGTTCTTAATAGTTCTTTGTACAGCTTCGGGGTCTTTTGCCAAAAACGCAATGTGATCGATCGACCCCGAGCCTGTTGTGCCATTCGGATGCTTTTTGAGAAGATATCGATCGCGATTTTCATCAGGGTCTTGGGAAGCGAGATGAACGCAAACATCCTGACCTGATTTGAGCCAATAGCCTCGAAATCCGAAATCAGGGCGATCCGCCACTTCCATGCCTAGGACCTGGCAATAAAAGTCTTTCGAGCGCTCCAGATCCTTCGAAACTATCATGTAATGGTTCAAAGACGTGATCGGCATGCGCCCTCCATTATTGAGCTATGACATCAGCTTCAAGATTTTATTGCAAAACTCCTCCTAATTCCTATGCCCTTACGGTAGATGAAATTGCCAGGGAAGAATTCTTTTGGGAGCATATGATGTCATATCGACATTTGGTAGCAATTGCAATTGCAATACTTACGGCTTTGCCTGCCGTTGCGTTGGCTACACAATTTTCTACACCAGAAGTTTGTTGGAAAAGCGACAAGGTTAAACCGCTTGCCGTCATCCTTTGTTTGCATGGTCTTGGTTTGCACAAGGGGAATTATTCCGGCTTGGGTGAACGCCTGGCGAAAGACGGTTTGATTGTTTACGCCATCGACATGCCTGGTTTCGGTGAACTGCAAAAGCAAAGCGGCTCTTCCAGAATCGACTTTCCAGCCGCTCTCAACGAAGTTAAGAATACTCTAGAGTTTATACACAAAGAACATCCCAACCTGCCAGTCGTTCTTCTCGGTGAATCCATGGGAGGGGCAGTTGCTTTGCACGCCACTTCTTTGTATCCGAATCTCGTTTCTGGGTTGATAGCATCCGTTCCAGCAGGCGATCGGTTTGGTCAAAGTGAAGAAGAATTGAAGGTGGGCATTCATGCGTTATTGAATGGTTTTCACGGCGATATGAATGTTGGTCGGGGCGTCGTAAAACAAGCAACTCAAAATGAAGATTTGCGCAAAACTTGGGAAGAAGATCCGCTTGCAAGAATGGAGTTATCGCCAAAAGAGTTGATGGATTTTCAAGCTTTCATGAACAAGAATTTTGAGTGCGCTGAAAATATTTCCAATACACCAGTGCTCTTTGTGCAAGGTATGCACGATAAGCTCGTGAGACCGGCTGGCACCTGGAAGCTCTATGAAAGCCTGTCCACTCCGGAAAAAGAACTCGTTTTCAGCAAATCGGCCGAACACCTCATCTTTGAAGAATCACAATTCAAAACTGACGATATCGCATTCGTAGAAACTTGGCTTTCCCATACATTGTTGAGCAAAGAGTCTGCAGACACGCTTCGGGAGCGCACCAAACCTGGCGATCTCAAAACCGCGTCAACACCGTCTGTCGATCCAAAACCAGTAATCAAAACTGAAGACAGTACAACTCCGCAAGCAAAAATCAGCCTTGGCTATTGGATAGAACTTTTGCGTGATGGCACTATTTACCGCTGCAACAATAAAAGTGTTTTTAAAAGCGGCGATGCAATTCGATTCCACTTCCTGCCCGCTTCCGATGGCTATGCGTACATAGTGATGAAGCAAAGCAGCACAGGTAAAAAAGCAGTACTCTTTCCAGAAGTACAGACCGGTTTAGCCAATATGCTTTCAGTTGGCCTGGATTATGCGTTGCCTACAAAAGCCTGGTTGAAGTTTGATGAGCATCCCGGAGTAGAAATCGTCAGTTTGATATTTTCGCGCAAACCGATAGATTTAGTTGCTCCAGCAAACCCTGTACTTGCTTACATATCATCGGATCGATCCGGCTCCAAAGATCTTGTGCCAACGCGCATGCAACTAACCTGGGACGATCCTGATCCGGTAATCATGCCAACTGAATTTTCTAAAACCAATGTTCAATCTGCCCGCTTTGCTGTCCAAAATTCTATAAACAAAAGTCTCGTTCGACTAACTCAAGAGGATAGTGCCGATGCCTTCTCGGTGGATATTGCCCTTACCCATCTCTAAAAACCGCATTGTGTCATGCCTTTTGCTCGTTATCATGATCCATTCGAGCCAGTTTGCCTGTGCGCAATCGTCATCAGATTCAAAATTCGATTGGACCAAAATTCAAGATTTGAAATCCGATGCACAATCTCCAAATCGTGCCATTGGCAGCAAATGGATGGTAATAGTGGGGGCAAGCAAATACAGAGAAAAGCGCCTGGAAAGCCCTTTTTCAATGGATAAATCTGCCGAAGATCTTTACGAGTACGCAGTTGATCCGGCAGTCGGTCGCTTCGAAAAAGATCATGTTCGATTGCTCGTGAATAGCAATGCCACAAAACAAAATATCATGACGAGTTTCGGGAACTCCTGGTTGGGAAGCCTGACCGGACCCGATGATCTGGTGGTTGTATTTATCTCAACCCTGAGCTTTCCTACGACGGATGGCAAAGCCTATCTTTGCGCCTATGATTGCGCGCTCGATAACGTGTACAGCACTTGTCTTTCAATGCAAGATCTCATGGATTCAATCAAGCACAACGTAAAAGCAAAGCGCATAGTTCTAATTTTGCAAGCTTGTTATAGCGGTGCAGCCGAGTTAACGGCTGGATCCAAATCTTTGGGAACAACTTATAACGTTGATTTGGACCAACTTTCCGCGGGCGAAGGATATGTGATCCTTTCGTCGAGCCGTCCGGAACAAATTACCTGGAGTGCCAGCTTCTCCAAAAATCTGATTGCGGCGCTGCGCCAAAACAACGGCCTGGTCACCCTTCAAGAGGCATTTTCAAAGGCCAGGGATGCTACCGAATTCGATACCGCAAAGGAAGGGGCAAACCGAGCTCAAACACCTGTGATGAAGAGCGCCTGGACAGGTAAGCCTCTAATATTAGGTGCCCCCGAAACTGAAAGACAGAAGGGAGTGCCGCCGAAAGTAAGCCGGTTCCTGGCAGCGGAAAGCTACTATTTAAAAGCAAATCAGTCTGTCATTGGCGGTAACCTGGATGATGCCATTACTAACTATGAATCGGCTCTCAAAGTAGATCCGGAATATGTCGATGCTCTTTGCGACTATGCATCCGTACTAGCGCTGAAGCGTGACTTCGAAAAGTCAGCCGATCTTTACAGCCGGGCTATTAAGCTCAGTCCGGCTGATTCGCTTTCTCGCACGAATTACGCCAGGGTGCTGACCAAAACTGGCGACAAAACAAAAGCAAGAGAAGAACTCAATAAAGCGGTCTTGGCAGATGACAAGAATCGCACAGCTCTGGTAGCACTTGCCAATCTCGACGTGCAGGATGCAAATTATACAGAAGCGATCAAACACTACCAAACCGCTCTTGCTCTTTATCCAAGTTCTGCTGCTCTGCACGATCGACTTTCATACGCGCTTGGCCGCTCAGGCGAAATCGAATCTGCTATCAAGCAGTCTGAGGAAGCTGTTCGCCTTGATCCTTTGCTAATGTCGGCTCACCTCAATCTTGCTGCAAACCGGCTTTTATCCGGCGATCAGCCCGGTAGTGCCGCGGCTTATCGTGCTGCTTTACGAGTTGATTCCAATAACGCAGACGCCCACTACTGCCTGAGCCATGTTCTTGCAAGCATGGGCAATGCCAAGGAGGAAAGCAGGGAGTTGCAGGCGTTTTTGCAGGTTTCGTCACCTTCTGACGACAGACGAACGGAAGCGAAGAAGCGTCTCGATTCTTTGCGATAATAGTAATAGCAAGGCTTTCGAGTACTGCTGAGCTAGGAGTTTTGGATTTGCCCAGAAGTTATGTAGAAAAACAAAATTGGTCGCTCTCGCTCATTGGAGTATTTTGTCTGAGCATGTTGCTGACCACAGTTATTTTGATATCACATTTAGTGGCAGCTCATCTTTGGGTTAAACATACCCTCAACGTCATGAAAGAGGGACAACAGGTTTTAATTTCTGTTGTGAGCTGCGACATCTTTGCCAGAGCCTATTTTCTCAATGCCGATCCCCATCACATCGATCTATTTATTTCGGAAGCCAAAAATGTGCCGCAACACATTAGTAAGTTGGCCGATCTAGTTAAAAACAACAAGGAAGAGTATTCCCTCATAGATTCCCTCTCCAGACTTTCCGAAGAGAGAATTGCCTTCGGTAGATCTGTTATCGATCTAAAAATGAAGCACCCTGAAGCCCTGCACATGCCTCTTAGCTCACGCGGAAGAAACATTGAATCATTGCTTGAAGTCAGGCAGCTGATCGCCACTTTGCTGGAGCGCGAAGAAGCGTTTCTTGCCATTCGGGAAAAGGATGTCTCGCGAGATACTACTTACACTGAATTTGTCTTAGCTATCTTAGCCGCAAGCATCGTTGCAACGCTTTTCTTGATGTCTCGTACTACGCGGCACTATCTTTCCGAACAAAACAGGATCAACTCAGAACTTGTGCATGCACGTAATGAGGCATTACTCGCCAACACAACAAAGGCGCGCTTTATCGCCAATGTCAGTCATGAAATAAGGACACCAATAAGCGGCATTATTGGACTTGCGGAAATACTGAAATTGTCCGAGCCAAACAAGGAATCAATCGAAATAATGGAACACATTTATGATTCCGGCCATAACATTTTGAATATTCTGAATGATCTTCTCGATCTCTCGAAAATTGATTCTGGAAAATTCAGTCTTAACAATAAAGAGTTCGAACTCAAGAGCATTGTGGACTCTGTGGCACGCTCGGTGAGTGCAGCAGCAGCTGCCAAAGGACTGAGCTTGTCTGTGGAAATTCCGGAACAGTTAGCCTCTCAAAACGTTTGCGGAGATCCCGACCGAATTAGACAGATTCTTCTAAATCTAGTTCAAAATGCTGTGAAGTATACAAATGAAGGTGGTCTTACAGTAAAAGCGGCCACAACCGGAGAAGAAGACGCTAAACTTGTAGTTAGATTTGAAGTTGTTGATACTGGAGTCGGCATCGGACCTGAAGATCTTAAAACGCTTTTTCAAGCTTTTGTGCAAGTTGAAGAGACCTCTGTGCATAAGCATGATGGAGTCGGACTTGGTCTATCGATCAGTAAAGAATTGGTCGAACTAATGGGTGGCCAAATCGGGGCACTCAGCGAAAAAGATAAAGGCTCAACGTTCTGGTTTGAAATTCCACTGGCATTAGGTACGACCGCTAAATGCAGCAGCCTGACAAACTAGTTTTAGTCGTTGAAGACGAGGAAAGTCTGCAATTCCTCGTCAGCAAACAGTTATCTAAACTAGGTCTGAAAGCTGAATTCGCTAGAGACGGTGAGGAAGCTGTGCGCAAGTTCAGTTCTTCCCAATACTCAATTGTGCTTCTGGACATTCATTTGCCTAAAATGAGTGGCCTCGAAACAGCAAAAGCAATTCGCGCGCAGGAAACGGCCAACAACCAGACCGCAATTCCTATCATTGCAATTACAGCGGATCCTGATCGCAAACAATGTTTTCAAGCAGGAATGAACGATTACCTTTTTAAACCGGTAATGATTGAAACACTAAAGAAAACACTCGATCGCTGGATGGCTTAAGTGGACGAAGACGAAGAAATAACCCTAATTGGCATCTGGCAGGGTGAAATGTCGAAAACGGGAAGCAAAGTTCATACTCCCATCAGCCTATCGATTTCCAACAGCAAAAATGGCCAAGTCTCGGGCATTGGAAATGATGGCGGCAATGCAGCCGGAGAATTTGATTTTCAAGGCACCTTCCAGTTTTCACGTCTAACATTCTCAAAGAATTTCCGAGTTCCGGGACATGCTTCTGTTGATTGTGTTGCTGATTTATCGATTGACGGATCACATCTCACTGGCAGCTGGAGCTTGACAGATGGAGATGGCACTTGGCAGGCTAAAAAAGTGATAGAGGACATGTCAGCAGCTGCGCCAGTCATAAAAATCGCACAACCGTTAGCTGAAAAAATACTGCCGGAATTGCCGCCAGAAAAATCGCCGGAAAAAAAATGCCGGTTAAATCGCTCGCCGAAATTGCGCCGCAAACCGCAGTGCAAGCCACTATCGATCCATCCCCCGTTGCGAATGATCCCGCAAATAGCAGCGAAAAATGTCCCAGATGTGGTGCAGCAAGAAGCGGATTCGCGTTTTGTCTCAATTGCGGCCACACTTATGATTTATCTTGAGCGGCTTATCTTGAGATAGTTATGGCCGGAAGCGGTAGCCTACGCCAGCTTCGGTAGTAAGGTGTTTTGGGCGCGCCGGTTCGTCTTCCAGCTTTTGTCGCAATTGCGCCATGTAAACGCGCAGGTAATGTGTTTCGTTTGTGTACTGATCGCCCCACACTTGCTTCAGCAATTGCCGATGCGTAAGCACTCGACCGGGGTTTTCGACCAGCACCACAAGCAAATCATATTCATTTGGGGTCAGGTGCACTTCCTGATCTCCTTTCATGACGATTCGCCGTTCAAAATCGATCGTGATGTTATCAGCGGTAAATATCTGATTTTTGTTCTCTTCGCCTTTTGAACTAGCTCGTCGGACGGCAGCTCGCATACGAGCGAGGAGTTCACCGGTACCAAAAGGCTTCGTGATGAAATCATCTGCTCCGTTATCTAGAGCCCGTATTTTTTGTTCTTCCTGGTCTCTTGCTGAGACTACGATAATCGGCACACTGGATTTTTCACGAATGAGTTTCGTTGTTTCCAATCCGTCCATATCAGGCAAACCGAGATCAAGCAGTACAAGAGCGGGTTGATTAGCTTGTATGCGGTTTAGCCCTTCCTCGGCAGTTGTGCATTCAACCAGACGGAAACCGTGATCACCGAGCGTAATGCGCAGAAATCTGCGGATCTGTGGCTCATCTTCAATGAGAATAACTAGTGGCTCTATTGATTGCACTTTCTTTTCCCTTTAACTGAGCGTCTTTTCTCGGCAGTGAAAACTTAAAACAGGCACCGGGGTGATTATTCTCAATCCAAATTCTACCGCCATGTGATTGCACAATTGCCTTGCAAATACTTAAACCTAATCCAAACCCGCTTATTCCTTCGGGTTTTGCACGATAGAACTTATCGAAGACCTTCTTTTCCTCCCCAGCAGGAACGCCGGAGCCCGAATCAGAGACGAAAACAACAATCTGATCGTCATCCATCTCCTGCGATCCGACTTTGATCGCATCGCTCTTTTCCGTATACTTAAGCGCGTTATCGATCAGATTTATAATTACTTGCTCAATTAATACCGCGTCAATCGGTACATTTGGCAGTTTTGGAGCAAGTTCGGTAGTAATTGTTCGATCAACAAGACGAGCTTCCATTCTTGTAAGAGCGGATCCAACCACCTCTTCAATTGGCTGAAACTCTTTATGAACAACAATAACCCCAGCTTCTAATCGCGTCATATTCAGCAAGTTTGCGACAAATCTTTCCAGACGTTCCGCCTCTTCGTAAATTACTTTCGCCAGCTCAGTTTGATCGGCTGAGAGCTTTTCTGGCTCCGTTTCAAGTAGTCCAGTTGCCGCACCTGTTATTGTTGCCAACGGCGTGCGCAGATCGTGAGAGAAAGAACTTAAAAGCGTACTACGTAAACGCTCTATCTCAGCTTCCTCTGCCAATTTCGCGCTCTCTAATGCTTGATGCTGGACTCTTATAGTTAGAGTGCTGATTGAAACTGCTACGACCAACATGACAGCCAATGTCAAAAGATCAGAACTACTCGAGATGTCGAAACAGTAGAGAGGAAGACAAAAATAGTAGTCCAGTGCTGCCACACTCAACAATGCAGCTACTATTGAAGGACCGCGTCCCCATTTAGCAGCAGTGAGTACGACTCCAAAAACAAAAATGAGCGTAACGCTCGAAAGTGTAAACGCCGGTTGAAGAAGTCGCGATACTACTGTGCAACAAACCACGGTCAGGATTGCAAAGAAATAACGCGATAACATGAAGAGTACCTTGAGTCTCTATTGAATTATTATCCAGGTCTCCATTATGGCATGGACGATTTGACTAAATTTTGATGTTAACTAAATGCCAATTTGACGACTTAGGCCATAGATTTGGCTTAGTTTCTCTCATATGACATCGTGATGATCAAACAAATACACCAAACCAATTCCAAAATGCATTTCAACGATTCCCTGGAAGAGCTGTTTCTCCTCTGCATTGTTGGCATGGTGCTCTTCTGGTTGGGCTGGATGTTCGGTCAACGCAACACCTCTCAACAAACCCCCCAGGCTTCGCTCCAGGCCGTACATGCAGAAACGTTCGGTCGATTTGGTAGACGAACAGCGAACCAACCTTAAGGTGGCGACAGCCCTTTTATGTCTTGAGACAGCAATGAGATTCGTTTCGCCAGCAATTGCGTAGGCAGAATTTGTGCGCTTTCCTGCCTGTGATGTGCGATCTCATCAACAACTCGTTGCCGGCTCAGTTCTGAAATGTTGAAAAGTTGACCTGAGGTATAAGTGAGATTGGCGACAAAGCTGTATCGATTGTTTTCGGCTTGGTTGTTGCGTGGGCGAAACTGCGTGACGATGTTGATCATGCTTTGGGTTTGTTTCGTAGGAGCATAGAGCGTGCCGCGAACTGAACTGCGGCATGACAAGACAGACATTCTTTTCTCTTGATGGTCGAAAATGGCAGTGTGATCGTTGGCAAAATCAGCATAAATTTGAAGACGCTTGTTCAACGAACTGCTGCGATCTACCTTGTTCGTTGCAATGGCCAAACTGGTAACGTTTTCCTCCAGCTTTCCTTCATTGGGCGAGTCGATACGGCTTCTCAGGTGGGCGAGCCGATGTTCCAGGTTTCGCATTCTATATCGGGCCCAGACCTCACAAAAATAGGGACGAACCAAAATGATTGAAGCAGAAATGAAGTTAAGTATGCTGCCATCTCCATTCAACCTTCGCCTTGCTTCATGGCGGCCAAGCTCATTTATGCTATTGCCAATGCATCCAACGGTGTTGCGAATAATACCAGTGACGTTTTGACAATTGTTCCAGGTCGTCCATCGCTTCTCCACCAGGCGCGCCGCATAGTAATCAGAAATGGCTCTGTCTCTCAGTTCTTTTAATACTTGCAATTCAGTGGCAAGAGATTCGTTGTCCACTGCATTCGACGATGCAATTTTCAGCTTGTTGTCGATTGAATCGAGATGATGCAGAACTGCCCTATCAAGCGCCTTTGGAGACAATCCCAGGCGATCACGAGAAATCACAACACCTAAAGTAGTAAGTAGTTCAAAACTGCCACCAGCAATACTAATGCACTGTCCAACAATCTGGGGAGTGATAGTACCATTGACCGAATTCGGATCGATCGCAGGTGCAATTGTGACGTACTTAGTTGTTGGCTGACCGTCCTTGCTTGTTGAAAATTGAATTGCATGTCTATTGCCGGTATTGCTTGCAAATAAGGCTGTAGCGGCAATCAGTCCTCCTTCGGTGCAAACCGCATTGCCGAAGTTATAAGACCATTGACGACGGCCTTTCGCAAAATCAGCGATGTTTGAAGCCTGATCATATTGAGCGGCGAAACGCTCTATCTCTAGTTCTTCCGAGAGGATAGATGCCATTTGATCGTCAACTTCCGCTCTTCCCTGCAAAACGATTGGGGTCGACGATTCGGCACAGAACCCTGGAACGCTTGGATTCAACAGCGCTCCTGCAAACGCTGCCAAAATAAGTAAGCACCATTTACGATGCTGCACTTGAACCACCAAGATTCTTGGAAAGGTAATAATCTACGTTGCTTTCGGCGAGAAGTCAACGATCCCAAAACAGCTTCCGTGGCAATTAGCGCAACTCACGATATGCAACCCGGATAACTAAAATTTGGTGTTAGTCGTGTAAAGAACTGCACCACAACCATATTGCATGCATCGTTACTTCAATTCGGAATGTCTATTTGCTATGACAAAGCATTCCAGTTTTTTTTAAATCCCTGAGGTTCAACCAACCGCTTTCCGATGCACCAACGCCCGCTACCGTTTATCTAACCTGAAAGGGAGAAGACGCTATGCTGCTCGAAATCCGTGCTGAAGTTTATGCCGATCGCAAATGGACTTTTCTACCACCGCCGACAGAGTTTCTGGAAGGCGAAATCGCAAGGTACCTGACGCGAATACCTATCTATCCTGACTGGTTTCACAACTGCGGTTTCCACAATCGCGACGTCCGAGCCCTTCTAACAAATGGAGGCAACCACGACCGCTTTTCTCCGCTACCAGCCCACTGGGAAACTCCAAAAGACTGCTGTCCAGAATTGCGGGAAATCATCGATAACGGAGCTGATGCACCGTGTTGGATGCTTTACTCCGAACTGCTCGCCTACGACTGGAGCAAGATGGTTTGCAAATATGCGCGAACCATTCCAACTGAAGAAGTGAAGCGGCGAGGCCTCATTCCGAATCTACCGGATGGCAGCCGCCGCGATTTGGAGTCTCATGAATATCGAGACTTGCCCGTGCGTGGATATGTGGAAATCGAACTGGCGACAAAAGAATGCGTGCCTGAACTGTTCGTAGTGCTGGAACGTATTGCCGCCGCTGCCGGAACCGAACCACATCTAATTCGGCTCTACGTCTGGGATATGTGATTTGTTAGCACAGTAAGGCATGGCGAACTTTGGCCATACCTTACTGTGTTGATCGACTGTTTTGTTCGACTGTTTCGTTCGACTGTTTCGTTCGACTGTGTTAATTGTTAATTGACCCTATTTATTGTGCTTAGCGCTTTTTCAATTTCAGTTAATTACTGTATATTATAGTATTTTGTTCTAAAAAGGTGACGCCCAGGGAACCCGTTGTGCGGGAATCCAAAGGCGTCACCAGAAGTCGCGGAGTGGCCAGATTGCCCAACCACTCCGAAACATCTTCAGGCTGCAAGCGGCAACCCATCCTGAACGTGCTTGGCATACGCCAGGAAGTTGACGAACACAATCCGACCGAAGCCAAGTGGAACATTGTAGACATCCCCCGGTTTGGCCGAATAGTCGCCGTTTGTACCAGGCTCTGTAACCTGAACGAACAGGCCTTTGCCCTGATGGTCGTAGATGAACCCGTTCATGTCCGTGATGGGGTGCTCGAGGAGGCTGTTGATGAGCGCCAGCTTGATCAACCCGTAGGGAGATGCATGGCTGGTACCACCGACCTTCTGAGGAACACCCCTGACGTACACATCGGGACCGCACTTGGGTGCGGCAATGTCGCCGATTTGCGATGTGGCGTGACCAAGCTTGCCGGATTCAGCATTCGGAGGCGTATTCGTATTCGCCTCGAAAGCCTGTTTCGGCCATACTTTGTCGTCCACACCGCCACCACCTGCGCCACCACCTTCGGCCATGTCGTTCCAGGTTCGGATGACGTTTATCAAACCGCTATCGTCGGTTGCGTCCTCATCGGTTCCACCGCATCCAATGATGCCGGGAATGATGGAGGGCGCATCCGGGGTATCGGATTTAGTGCCATCCTTGCTGCCATTATCGCCGGTGGCAGCTGTGGTGAAGATGCCCAACAGAATACCGGCATCCACAGACCGTTTCCAACGGGACTGTGTCTGCGTGGTAAACGATACGGCAGGTCCACCCCAACTGATACTGATGCCCTTTATCTTGTGCAGAGTATAGGCAACAGCAGCCTCATGTCCTGCCGCAAACGAGTCGTCATCGTTGCTGCACAGGAACACGAGAATGATTCCACGCGGGTTCAGAGACGCGTGGGCTTGAGCGTCCAGTGCGTCTTCCACATAGGAGTCCCAATCGAACCCCTTCGGATTGTATCCCCGCACTGGTATGACGGTCACCTGGGCAGCCGGCACTCCTTCTGCCTTCGCCAGAACGTTAACGTCGCTCTGCAATTGCTTCTGCAGACGCACCGGATTGCTGTTGGACAGCGAGATGAAGGCCGTCACCATTCCTGGTGGGACATTCTTAAGCAGGTCGTCCACAGGGACGCCTTGCTTCCGAGCGATACCGCGAGACGTCAGACCATTGATCGCATGGCTCTTCACCATGCCGGGCCGAAATCTCACGATATTGGCATCAGCGATTGGCCGTTCATCAAGACCGGCGACAAGTGTAATCGCACCGTAATAATGATCCCAGATGTTGATGGGACCATCGCGACCGATGAACTCGACTTCGCCGTGCGCGGGGTGAGTGGCGTGCCAAATCCGGAGATCCAACTCCGGGAAAAGCTCGCGTACCCTTGCATAAGTTCCCTTGAAGCGCCGGATGCCCAACATAGAATCCGCATCATCGGGTTCTATAGCAGTTAATCCAAGCTTTGTCGCTTCTGCGGTGAACGCAGCGATATCTTCCGCTTTGCCCCCCAAAATTGCGCTCACTTCCGGACGGGAAAATGGCGCACGTTGGCGGAGCTTCACGGCCGCTTTCTGTAGCTCGATTTCGGCTTGTGAGGCCAGAGATTGGAACTGAACGGAAAAGTCGATCACTTTGTTGAGAGCGACCCTCCGCACTTTCGTCCCTTCCGGAGCTTCTTTATGAGAACCCGCCAGCTCCGTGTATGAGCGAGGTCCTATTCTTGTTTGTAGTGTAGGCATAACAACCTCCAATGTAATGAGGCTGGAAGCCACTCTCACCGTGAGAGCAACCCCAAGTCCTCGGTTTGATTAGTTACTGAAATCTCGAAAGGTTCTTGCTTGCCAACGCAACGCAAAATGACGTCCCGTCGAGGAACTGACTTCTTCTGCTTTTTGTTCGCGCGGATTCCATCCCCTGTAGAGCCCAAGCTCTTCAGAGAGATGTTTTTGACTAAAATGCCAAGTTAGTTAATACGCGTCAACGAGAATGCAGAAGATATAGGTTCGTGCAGATGCTACTGCTTGGCAATAACAGAAGCAATGACTTACCAACGTTCACGGTTCGTGCAACCTCGTGCAAGCCAGATTGCAATTGAACACTGACAGACAATTACCATCACTTTTGGTATCGCACCGTACACATTGATTTGATCGATCAACTTTCGCAGAGCTGCACGAGCAATTACATAAATGTGTTGCAAAGAGGCGCTCTCATGCGTCTTTCGAAGGTCTGCATATTACATATTGAAAAACTGTGGTGCGCAATATTTCTTCTGATGATCTCAAGCAAAGGCAGTGATAGAGGTGGGGTAGTACCAATATTCTTGTCCCCGGAGCCAAAAACAGCCTGCACCTTTCCTAAATGCTAAAAAGCCGAACCTTCCCTTCGAAATGCTCAGGACAAGAGCTCTTCGCAATCATATCCCTAAGGAGAAATGTCGTGGCTCGTGCATGGCTTATAGGCTTTTGGGACATCGCTCCCATGCTTGCATCTGACTTACGAACGGCTGGCATATCAGATCAGGACCAAGTAATGAACGCATTGAGAGTGGAGCTCAAGAAACGTACCCTCAATGCGCGCCCGAATGATTTCGATAAATGGTGGGCGGCTGCCTTCTATGATTCGAAAGCGGACATGGGCGTACCGCTTCCGACCGAAGGTACTGTTATCTCTCTCAAAGGAAAAGACGCTGGCCGCGTTGTGATTTGGGTATCCAACGCTAAGGCGAAACCGAGAATGCTCCTGGGCGACTCCGCTCAGAGGCCTGTCAAATTCAGCTTTTTTAGTGGCCAGTCAAAATGAGCCATTTTAAGAGCTTATCTAGAAAGGAACAGGTGTCATGGAAAACTTCCAACGGGCCTCCATTCTGGAGGTTATTTTCAAAATAATCGAATCTGAACATGTGCCCTCGCCGTTCGAGTTCAGATCGTTCAATCAAGACCAGGCGGTTGTCTTATTCACAACCAAGATGATCTTGACCAAATGCGCCTACGAATTCGAGAGGCGGGGCGTACCTCA
>CAJCIF010000136.1 GCA_903970355.1 Actinomycetota bacterium | reverse complement strand
CGCATTTTCTTCTACTATTTCGGCTTCCCATTGGCCACTCAAGGTTTTGCCTTTCACAGGAACCTGGTATTCGCCGCTTAGATAGGGGCCTGTATAGTTTGCATCTTTGATGTTCTGAAAGGTACCTGAATAGTCTACGGGAGGTGTTTTGCCATTTTTATAGACTTTGAAAAATTCAACCTGACTGCCTGTGATTTGACCTTTTTCAACGGTGAAAGCCAGATTAGAGCCGTCATCTGTGCCCTGACCGGAAAATGAATTTCCATTTTGGGTGAGATCCATAGTGGAGGTGAGATTCTTTGTGCCAGCCAGAAATCCGAGTTTCCAGTGGCCGGTTACCGCCGGCGGTGGTCCATTGTTTTGAGGTGGAGGCGGTGGAGGTTCTTCCTTCTTCGGCTGTTGGACAGTGGCATCAGCTAGCAATTGACGCTTCCCACTTGTGGGAGGATGTGCAATCGGTCCACTATTTTTTGAAAGGCTAATCTTTGAAGCACAGCCGGTGAGCGGCAATATAAGCAGTATTGCTGTCACGAGGAGGTTGAATTTTTGAGCTTTCTTTTCTTGCATAGCGATAATTTTTTGATTCTATCTTTCTATACACTATGAATGTTAACTGAATGAGTTGCACCGCAATGTTCGAATTTTGTTGGAACGGGAATAACTTTTCAAGAATAGCCATAAATTGAGTATGGCCTCGACAATTGCGAAGGTACGAACTAGCATCTATATATAGGGAAGACTTGATAAGGAAACAGGAGGCATTTCCTTGGCAATTCCACTTAATACCCCTGTAACCGTTTTGATGGTGACAGGCGAACAAGTTGAAGGGGAGGTCGCTATGATCGACCAGACCACGTATCTGTGTCTGCGTCGAGAAAATGAGACCTTGTACTTGCCCTGGGGTGCTATTAAATGTGTGCGTGGACCTGCCTTGCCGGACCGCGGTACCGGTCTGGGTGTGCCATATATGGCCCGGTCGACGCGCGATTCCACAACAGTTTGACCGCAGTATTAGCTAACCAGCGGCGGGCTTAATGAAGTTAGCGTTAAGCCATTTCGAGACACGGGCTTTAGTCTGCAATTGCAAAAAGGCATTAAGCCGGTTTGTTTCCTCCGGCACTTTCGCCAGAATTGATTTGAACGTTTCGTAAACGTGAGGACTCTCAAAGGCGATCGGCAGGATTTTTTTGAGATTGTCATCCTGAATTGTAGCCATGAAGTCGGCGAGATCTTCTAGAAGCAGTTCTTTGGATGGTTTTGGTATGTATAAAAATCTGCCTTCCGTCTTTTCCAACTCATCCGTCAAATCTTTTAGTTCAGACAAATTTTTATTGACCAAACGGATGTCACCAAATTCGGTATCAAGATAATAGATGTTATCGGGTGAATCATCCTGATAAGCAAAGGCAAGATAATCCATGTCGATTGGCACTTCCTTCATGTTCAAAGCCCTGCCCACCTGCACAATTGTTTGCTCAAGACGATATATTACTCTTTTGTGGGCCTGGCAATGCCATGCCTCTGCGTTATTGAAATTGATGAGGCAATTATATGAGGCTTAGCGAAAAAAAATGCATAGATTGCTCAGGCAAAACCCCGAAACTAAGTCCTCCTGAAGCCGCACAGTTATTGCTGGAGCTTAAAGACTGGCAGATTAACGCCCAAAATCGACTGCAGAAATCCGTCAAACTAAAAGATTTCAAGCAATCGCTCAGCCTGGCAAATCGCATCGGCGACATTGCTGAAGAAGAAGGACACCATCCGGACTTAACTGTGCGTTGGGCGGAGCTTGTGATCACAATCTGGACGCACGCCGTCGATGGGCTAACCGAGAACGATTTCATTCTCGCTGCAAAAATAGATGAAGCTGTGGCCGCCTAATTAGCGAAAGAAATAAACGGCTGCCAAAAGCGCCACGAAAAATACAATAATGGTAGGCATCACCCATGGAGGCAAGGGCACTTCCTCCTGTCCATTTTCTTCCATGGTTTTGCGCATCTTATTGATGGATTGATTGTAGGCCGGCATGCGATCTGCTGTCGCACTAAACTTGCGCACTCTTTCCTTTATCTCAGCATCTTTTGCTGCTGCCGCTTCCTGGGCTACTTTTTCTCTTGTAAGAATGCGTGTAATTACTTCCGGCAATTGCTCTTGCCAAGTACCAGCATCAAGGTAGTCAACAGCACCATTCTGCATTGAAGATTTGACCAGGTCTGCATTAAGAGTCTGGTAGCTGACAAGGAAATAAGTGTTCGGGAATGATTGGTGCAATGCTCCAAGCAAAGACACACCTGTGGTTGGATCTGGATCAAGTTCCAGCCAGACAAGTTGTGGACTTTGCCCGTCAATTTGATTGCGGGCACCCTGCCGGCTTGTTGATGACAGCAAAGATAAATCAGCTTGGCTTGTGACCAATTCTTCGATTTGCTGGCGCTTTTCCGCGCTCGAATCACAAACCACTAAGGTTGACAAGTTCAAGTCTGAGTTTCCTTATCCCGACCTAGAGCGTAAAACCTTTGAGGGGGCCGTTTGTGGCGCTGATCTTCTTGCGCAGATCCTCGCCGGAACCCTTGCCTAATTCTAACTCTCTAAACGCACTTAAAAGTTGAGCAGATGTAAGCAGACACAAATTATGTTTTTCTGCAAACTCAGCTACGGGGGTTGGGAATTCCGGTTCATCCGGTCCACCGCCCTTTGTCCAGGTGCTGATCAGCAGGATGCCTTTAGCTTCCCGGCCATTTTCTTCCCAGAATTTTGTGCATGCCAGATCCAACTGAGCCAGATCACCGCGTTTCGCTTGATCGGGGCTTCTAACAATGCGCACGACCGCTTCCGGTTCATCATTGACGCACAGCCATAGTTCTTCTTCGTTTCCGGCCGGTTTGGTACTCCAGCCTAGTTTCGTAAATGTCTTCTTGCAAACGTTTACAAGGTCTTCTCCCTCACCGGCTAACAAGGCGTTTTTGATGCTGTCAAAGCCGGCTATTTTGTCGTCCAGGTTGTTGATTTTTGTTTGCAGCTGACGGATTTGCTCGTAGAGCGATCCGCGCTCAACTTTGAAGTCATCCAATCCGGGGAACGGGAAATTATGAACCCACTCTGGTGCAGGCGTTTTCGATTCGAACTTAGGCACAGATTCTTTTGTTTGTGCCGTTACAGGTTCAGCCGGGCGCGGTGCTGCTGCCGGCTTTTCTACTGGTTTTTCAATCGGTTTTGGTGGCGCAGTTTCAGCCTTTTGCGGTTCTGGCTTTTCAGGTTGCGCTTTTGGTTTTTCCGGTTCTGGTTTTGGCTTTTCGGGTTCCGCTTTTGGTTTTTCCGGTTCCGGTTTGGGCTTTTCAGGTTCCGCTTTTGGTTTTTCCGGTTCCGGTTGCGGTTTTTCTGGTTCGACTTTAGGCTTGTCCGGTTCAGTAGCTTTTGCTTCCGGTTTTAATTCTTCTGGTTTTGGTTCTTCCGGCTTTGGTTCTTCTGATTTTGGTTCTGCTGGTTTTGGTTCTGCTGATTTTGATTCTGCCGGTTTTGATTTTTCGGATTCAGCAGCTTTCGTTTGCGATTCTCTATTTGCTGATTCTTCCAGCTCTTTCAATAGGCTTTCTGCAACCAGACTGCCGGGCCGTTTTGGTGCACTTTCTACTTTTGGTGTCGGCAATGGTTCTGCTTTATCGTATACTTCAGGTTCTTTAACTTCAGGTTTAGAGGCTGTTTCTGTGCCACTGGATGTGGTGCCAGATGACACTGGTTTTGGTGTCAGAGTCTTATCCAGTTTCGGTACTACCAATCCGGATTCGGTTTTTTGTATTGGCGGCGGTGCAGAAGATTGGGCAGCCGGTTTAGATGGACCATTGGAACCAGTTCCCGATGCCGGTTTGGCTGGTGCCTGGCTCTCTCCTTTAGCTACCGTTGCCGTTCCGGTCGATGCAGATGAAGCCCCGCCTTCCGCTTTTGCGGCTGACATATTTTGTCTGCTCTTTGCAAAAACTTCTCTTTCTGTTGCTGCCATTTCGATCGAAAGCTTCTCAGCAACAGCTTTTTCACGTGCGATCAATTCTTCTTTTGCCGCTTCTACTTGGGCAGCTTGTACGCGTTCGGTAGTACTTTCGGTGCCGCTCTTTGTATAACTTGTGCCAAGAGCACTTCTGACATCTTCCATGGTGATTTCTTCACCAGACTTGCGGTTATACCAGAGGGTTGTGCACTCAATTAGTGTTTTGTCGAAATCCGGCGAATATGGTGCGGGAAGAAAAACGACTCGACCACCATTGTCACCGGCAAACAATTCCGCGGCTATGCACTTTTTAGTTCCGGCAAGAGCAAGAGCCGTGTAGCCTTCCATAAGAAAATCGGTTCGTATAACGGTGCTCCACTCCAGACCAGTCTGGGTGAAGTAATGGGCAAATTCTGAATCTTCTGCATCAGGCGTAGTTTCAATGTTTCGCCCTTGCGCAGCCGTACTCATATTGCGATCGGCTGAAGTATTTGAGTCTGATTTGGCAGGTTTATCAGGAGCCAGGGTTAAAAGCCAGAAATAGTTGTCCATGTTGAGGGATGGACCCAATAACTTAAAGGGCCGGCAAAGGAAATAAATCAGGAGACCGCCACCCTCAAGAAACTTCACCAACTCTTCGGTTCTAACGATTGCTTCATCGTTCAGTCTGCTCAAGAGATCATCAGAAGGCAACGAAAATTCCATTTGCCCTTCTTTCTGGGCTGCTTCTATCTGACGAAGCGTGTCCGACCCTTCATCGAACAAATGAAGAATGCTGGTTGGGTTAACGAAGATTGCTTTGTAAGTATCGAGGGCTCGGGCGTTGCCAATAGTTAAATCGGACTGTTGCCCAAATCCGGGACAATTCAGCCGAAGAATTTCCTCCTTCGCAATCGTGTTCATTAACCTTCCCTTTGGTAAACCCGGAAATTCTATGCAATAAGTTCGGTGCAGTAAATGTTATACCCACATTCAGAATGCCCGCTTATGCATTAGGACAATCATTTCTGTCAAAATTCAAGTAATAATGGCGGGTGGCTGATATTATCGGACAAAGTACTAAGGGCTCATAAATAATGACAGGTGCCAATTATCACCGCAAAGGCTTTGGACTAAAAGAGCAAGTTGATGTCGAACTCAATTTTGATTACGACTCAGAACTGATTCAACAGCTGCGGTCTAACGGCAATGTGATGCAACGCGGTCGGGTAACTATAAAACTGGCAGAGGCTTTTGGCTTTTGCTGGGGAGTCGATCGAGCCGTATCAATGGCTTATGAAACACGAAAACATTTTCCGGACCGGCAAATTTGGATTACCAACGAGATTATCCACAACCCAGTTGTCAATAACAACTTAAAGCGCAAGGATATTCGCTTTGTGCAATTTAATTCTGATGGCAGCAAAAACTACAACGAAGTTCAGGCTGATGATGTTGTCATTCTGCCTGCCTTTGGTGCCAGTGTAGAGGAACTCAATTTATTGGCTGCCAAGAAATGTGAGATTGTGGATACGACCTGCCCCTGGGTTTCAAGAGTTTGGAATCGCATCGCCAAATACGAAAAGAGCGACTTTACAGCCATTATTCACGGCAAATACAACCATGAGGAAACGATTGCAACATCCTCTCGTTCCGGTCATTACCTGATCGTGCAGAATCTGCAAGAAGCTGAGTATGTATGCAACTTTATCCTTGAGGGCGGAAAGAAGGAAGATTTCTACCAGAAGTTTCACAAGGCGTCTTCGCCTGGTTTTGACGTAGATACACAGCTTGTAAGAGTCGGCATTGCCAACCAAACCACAATGCTAAAAGGAGAAACGGAAAGAATCGGTAAGCTCTTTGAAAAGACGATGCTAACGAAGTATGGTCCGGATGTAATTGACGAGCACTTCTTGAGCCCGGGCGATACCATATGTGATGCTACACAAGAACGGCAGGACGCCATGCTCAAAATGGTGGATGAACACCTTGATCTTGTCCTTGTTATTGGTGGATTCAACTCATCAAATACCGGACACCTGCAAGAGATTTCCGAGGCAAAAGGGCTTATGTCCTATCATATTGACGGCGTTGATTGCCTCTTGCCGGGCAATCGTATTCGCCATAAATCACTGCACGAAGGTATTAAAGAAACAAATGACTGGTTGCCCGATGGCGAAATCAGTATTGGTATTACTTCCGGTGCATCTACACCCGATCAAGTTGTAGCAGAAGTTCTGGAACGGACATTCGTTTTAGCAGAGACGCAGACAGCACCCTAAAATTTGAATCATGAGTGACGATCTATCCTCTTGCATTGAGCAAAACTACATTACGCAGTTTAACTACTTAAGCGGCATAAAAAACGCTGTTTTCATTGAGGATGAAATATTTACCGAGTTCAGATCCGGCTATCATACGGACTGGATGAATGGTGTATTGAAAACCGATGGAAACTCAATTGATCTCGAAAAGAAGATTGCTCAGACGCTTAAAAAATATGATTGTCCCATGCTCTTTCGTGTTGGCTCTTTAACCAAAAAACCGCAGCTCGTGAAAAAAATACTGATTGAAAATGGCTTTAAGCTCGTAGCCAATGATCCCGCCATGGTGCTTAAACAAAGTCAATTTCATATTTCAGAGCCCATACCGGAATTCATTATCCGAAAGGTGGATAACCAGGAGCTTATCCGTGATTGGCTTGTGCCATTCTCGCATTGTTTTGAACTGGCACCAGATGCACAAGAGCATTTCCGAGAATTTATGCACAACCGCATTCCGAAACCGAAGTTAGAAGGCTGGTTCACCGGCTATTACAATGATGAACCGGCGTGCTCGTCTTATTACTTGACGGCCAATGAAGTAACCATGATTTATGGCGTCGGCACTCTCGATCAGTTTCGTAAGCGTGGCTATGGCCGCCGCATGATGGAAGCAACCATTCAGCAGGCTTTGCAAAATTCTTCTTGTCCGATTGCCTTGTATGCCACCGAAATGGGAGAGCCGCTTTATAAAAGCATGGGGTTCGTTGAGGTGTACAAACTGGAAGGTTATGCACGCACGTAGCGTCTTAGCAGTTCGTTGGCAGCGGTGACGCCGCCGCCTACTGCTGTTCCCAGTCTTAAATAGCGAGCATCTGTCACATCACCTATTGCATAGACCCCAGGAATTGCGGTCTGCATATCTTTGCCCACAGTAATGTAGCCACCACTGCCTAAGGAAAGTTCATCTTTAAACAACTCGGTGTTAGGCATGCTTCCGATTTTCACAACCAAACGGTTGGTGGGAATAGCAATTACTTCACCGGATTTCTGGTTGGTTACTTCTACAGATTCAATATTTTGCGAGCCTTTTATTGCTGAAACCTCATAACCCAGAAGAAGCGTCATGTTCGGGTTGTTCTTTGTATCCTCGATAAGGTCTGGGCGAGCCCGCAGCGGTCCTCTATTTACGAGTGTGACTTTTGAGCCATGCTGGGCTGCACCAAGAGCTTCGATTGTTGCATAATCACCGCCACCAATAACTGTGACATTCGTATTCCAGACATCTTCTTCCCGGCCTTCCACCCAATAGATTATTTCTTGAAGGAGATTAGCTTGCGCTTTTACTTCTAGCAATCGCGTTCGTAAGCCTGTGGCAATCACAATTGTGCGTGCTTCAAAATCGCCGGCACTCGTAAAAACTTGTTTTTTGCTGAGATCGACGCGGGTGATTGCAACATTCGTTTTGTAAGGCACAGCAAATTTTTCTACTGAATAATTGACACTATCCAAAAGTTCCTGACCGTTCTTATAGAATGCTCCGCCGAGATCGCGAATCGTGAATTTTATAAGCGGCAGTTGCCCGCCTAATTGACGGCTCGACTCAAGCAACATGAAGTTGGTTTGATGCTCGTGAATCAGTTCAAGCGCGCAACTTATCCCGGCAAGCCCGCCACCTAATATGATGGCATCATAGTTTTGCATTATTTACTCGCGCTCATATTCTTCATTGAAAGTATATACATGAATCTCAAAACCACCCCGGTTAAAACCGCAGTATATGCGACGAGGCGTGCGGGCTAGATGGGCTGCTCCTAATATCTTTGTAGACTCAACGGCTGGACGTTCAAAAATGGTTTCAAATTCGAAAGTGCGTACATCCCATGCAAAAAGATTGCCCTTGCGATCGACACCAAAAAGGCGATTGCGCTCAGGACCAATCATAATGGGAGTGGCACCATTGCCCCAGGCTAAATCCACAGCAAGCTCGTTTGCCAGGACGATCTCGCCGTTCTCAAGTTTCATTTTCGAAAGGCCGCCTCCCTTGAGGTGAGCGAAATCTTCTTCACCATTGTCGGTTGGTTCGTAACCTGCTGCCAATAGAAAATCTCCATAAAAGGCCAGATACTTTGTGACAAAATTGCTTTTCTGCTCCCAAATGATTGGACCGGGAATGACCTTGCCGTTTTCGGTTGTATTCAATGGCACAAGTCCAACCCGATCGCTGCTGGCAAAGGCAAGACGGTTGTTAATAGCATCGAAAGCGAGTGCGTTTATGGTGCCCCACTCCGGAAAATAACAAGTTGCAACCAGACGTTTCGCGTTGCCGAACAAGTCTGTTCGTTCGTGTTGTATAAGGCTATTGCCTTCATCGTCTGTGTCGGCGTAAAGGTTTGAGGAAATAAAAAGCCCTGATTGTTTTTGATCGGCACATTTGTAGCCGCCCGGTGAAGAACTAACCAGACGGTCATTAAACAATATGGTGCGTTCTACATCTCCCAACCAGACCAATTCTTCTTCCGCTGTAAGCAGCGTGCACTCCGATTCTGTTCCAATGGCAAGAGCAGCATCAAAATTGACATAGAATCTTGAATTCGTTTGTGCTTCATCTTTTGGTTTTTCTTGCAGGCTTTCATTTTTATTGAAAAATGGAAATCGTCTTAAATGACCGAGATGGTTTAAAGCAAACAGGTTGCCGTACGGATCGGGCAGGAAGTTGTGAAAGTCGAGATCGAACTGCGCGTATTCTTCCTTCGCCGGAAACTGCGTAAATTCATAGCGTGCCATTGGTCTCAAACGGCGCCTTAGAAAGGTGCTTATTTCAAAATTGCGGTCGAGATTGCAAATAATCAATATTGGACCATAGCAGAATAAATGCCCAATACCGGTAGGATTTGGCCCGGATACATAGCCCTCCGGATTCGTTTTCACAATCCGGTGCGTTACGCTTTCTCTAAGAGGTTGAATTTGCTTCATCCTTAAACACTTATGTTTTCAATTTTGTATTAGCAAAGAGCAATGTGTCGAACGCCGATGTGGCCTTTGCCACGGTTATTGTCGCCATACATCTATCCTGAGGTGATTTAGCACACAGCCATGATCGAGGTTCGAATTCTACAAAAGACGTTAGATGATTGTCTCGGCAAGAAAGAGCAAGGGCGTAACATTCATGAGCGCATGGTTGCTCCGCTTCAAGTTTAAAACAATGAGGAAATGGTCGCCAGTAAATGGGGCGATTGCGATAAAGGCCGATAGTGGGGATGCCTTGATGGACAGCAAGATGAGTCAGCCCTGTATCAACACCTACAAGTGCTAACGAATTAGAAATCACATCCAGACAATCAAGAAGCGATGGAGTTTCTAGCCACTCAAGAGAGCCCATCAATTCTTTTACCGCCTGAGAATTACCTGGCTCTCCCAGCATGAGAACTTCATGCCCGCGCTTTAGCAATTCGTCTTTGAGGTGCACCCAGTAATCTTTAGGCCAGCACTTAAATAGACCATCAGTGCCCGGTACGAAAATAACGGTATTATCAAAGCGCGATCGTCTTTCAGCTTTAAGAGGAACCAACCGATTAAAGTCAACCGCTATACCAAAATCAAAACAGATCTCGGCAAGCAGATCATTCATTTTTCGATCGCCAAATTTTTCATAGTATTCAGGCGATCCCCACCAGTAATTTTTTTGCAGGGGATGTTCGCGCAAATTTATGTAAGTTCCCTTTTGACTGGCCATTTTTGCCGGCAAATCTTCTTCCGAAACTATTGCATGCAGCCCCTCTAGACGCTTGCCTAAACCTTCTTGCAGATGGGATCGAATCACAAGACAGGTGGGATTGCCTTTATCAATAATGGCCTGCACAATCGGCAGGGAAATGATTAGATCACCAAGTCCCCAGGAAATGGGAGAGATGTAGACAGTATCGGTCGCGCTTTTCATTTTATCCAGGAAGATGATTTTTCCTTGGCTGTTTTTTTCAAATCGGTAGTTTCATGGTCAGAAGCTGCTGTTGAGTAGCTTGCTACACAAGTATCTGTCTCCCAGAGCTCCACTTCTACAACCGGCAAACCTTTCAATGTGAGCTCCTGAAAAATCATTTTGGCAATGTTTTCGGCGGTTGGATTTTCATCCAAAACTGTAACCGGTTCTCCCTGGCTTTTAAGATAAGACAAAACGGGATCATCTTTGTGCAACAGCATGCGGTGATCCAGATGCTCATCTATGTATTTGCCGGCAATTTTTTTGATGTCGGAAAAATCAGCAACCATGCCGAGATCATCCAGTTGTTCGCTTGCCAATGTGACGATCGCTCGGCCGTTGTGACCGTGCAAATTTCGACACTTGCCCGGATAGTTAATTAGCCTGTGCCCATAACAAAAGGTTATTTCGCGTTTCAATTTAAACATGGTCGCTCCCGAACTTTTCCCCAAATTTTTTCCATTAGATTACCACTCATTTGCTTTTGGGCAGGTGCAGCTTGGCTAGCATATAACGAGTTGGATCTTGAATGCCGGCAGATAAAAAGGCGCGCCTTCTCTCTTCGCACTTATTACATTTTCCGCAATGCACTGCTTGCCCAATCTTGCTCATAACTGGATCAATACAAGAAAAAGTAAAAGCAAGTGGATACTTGATACCAAGCTTTATAACCTCTGTCTTTTTGAGATTGGCAAATGGTCGCAATATAACAAAGGTACGATCCAAAGCCAGAGAGAGAGCAGCTTCCAGGTGATCGAAAAAAGCAATGGTGGCATCGCTAAAAGGATTGCCTCCCAGAATACCCAGGGCGATCGTGTCAACGTTGTTAGCTCTGCACCATACTGCTGTTTTTGCAAGGAGCAAGACATTGCGGCCCGGCAATTCAACGGCACTGTCTGCCGTAGTTTTGTCAGGCACAGCCTCACCTGTAACGCTCCAGTGGCTGCCGTAGACGTCATGCATTGGCTGTTTTAAGACGGTCAATTCTTGCAGAGCATGCGATTTTAACTGTTTTAGAAATAATTTCAGATGGGTGATTTCAGCTTCTTCCCAATTGAGACTGAAACTGACAAAAATGGGATGAACAGCAGCTACTTCTTCAGCAAGTAGTGCACAAAGAATGGCACTGTCCAAGCCACCACCTACCAGAACCGCAACAGAACGATGTTGCTTGGCTGTTTCAAAACAATCTTCTAGCCGAGTGCGATCCATTAACTTTGTTTTTCAACTTGAGGCTTGGAGTTCGGAAATTATACATGTTTGGGGTATTCTTTAAGCTGAAAAGGAGCTTGCCGTGACAACTCGAATTGTCGATCAAACTGACTTACTGAATACGCCTTTTATGAGGGCCTGCCGGGGAGAGGATTCCCACAGCACGCCCATATGGCTTATGCGGCAAGCTGGGCGCTATATGGCGGAATACAGGAATGTGCGGGAAAAGGTTGGTTTTCTTGAGCTCTGCAAAACGCCTGATCTCGCTTGTGAAGTCACTGTTACCGCTGTTGAAAAATTGGGTGTGGACGCTGCCATCATTTTTGCCGACATCCTTCTCATATTGGAACCAATGGGTGCCGGCTTGCAGTTCACCGCCAAAGATGGCCCTCTCATCAATAAACCCGTACGTGTTGCCGAAGATGTCACTGCCCTCAAAAAAGTTGATCCGGAAAGCCTTTCCTTCGTTTTTGAGGCTATTAAAAAAACGCGCCAGGCGCTGCGCAAAGATATCCCGCTCATCGGTTTTTGTGGTGCACCATTCACACTGGCCTCTTATCTCATTGAAGGTGGATCTTCAAAGCATTTTGCTAAGACAAAGAAGTTCATGTACGACAGTCCAAAAACCTGGCATGCCCTTCTCGATCATATTGTCGAAGCGAGCATTCCTTATTTGCTAGGACAGGTAGAAGCGGGTGCTCAGGTCATTCAAATATTTGATAGTTGGGTTGGTTGTCTCGGACCCGATGATTACGATGCCTATGTCAAAGAGCATGTTGCTAAATTGATTCGTGCTTTAGGCGGTATAGCACCTGTAATTCATTTCGGATTGGCAAGCAATTCTTTGCTCCTGCAAATGCAGGCAGCTGGTGGAGATGTAATCGGACTGGATTGGCGCGTTGACCTTGCTGAATCCTGGTCCAAACTCGAGTATCGATGCGGTGTCCAGGGAAATTTAGATCCGACTGTTCTTTTGAGCAATCGCAGTGAAATCGAAAAACAAGCCAGGAAAATTCTTGCCAAAGCGGCAAATAGACAAGGACACATTTTCAATTTGGGACATGGCGTGCTCCCTGAAACGCCTGTCGATAACGTTCGTTTCCTGGTTGATTGTGTTAAGCGTTTGAGCGTTCGCTAATGGCGAAAGTAGTTGTAATAGGTGGTGGCATTTCCGGATTGAGTGCCGCTTATTACCTTATGAAGATGTTTGACGAACTCAAAGAAGATCTTGAATTGACCGTCTTTGAAGCTAGCGATCGTGCTGGGGGAGTGATCTTCTCGCAAAGAGAAGATGGCTATGCAGTAGAATTTGGTGCCGATTCTTTCATCACAAATAAAACTGAAGCGAAAGAGCTATGCAGTGAAATAGGACTTGCTTGCGATCTCATTTCCACCAATGAATCCAATCGCCGTTCCTTGATTGCATTCCGATCCCAGCTTTTGCCCTTGCCGAGCGGCTTTGTCATGATCGCTCCTACTAATATCGCTTCTTTTCTCCTTTCCCCGCTTTTTTCTCCGCTCGGTAAGTTGAGAACTTTGTTTGATCTAATTTTGCCTGCGCATGCAAGGAGAGAAGATGAATCGGTAGCGTCATTCGTAGAAAGGAGATTTGGCAAGGAGCTTTTGGAAAGAGCGGCCCAACCAATGGTGGGTGGTATTTATACTGGTGATGTCCACAGACTAAGCGCTCAGGCCACTCTGCCTCGCTTTATGGAACTAGAAAAAAAACAGGGCAGCGTAATTATTGCTCTTAAAAAAGAGGAGTTAAGCAATGGTGCTACCAGTGGTGCTCGTTATGCAATTTTCAATTCTTTAGCGGATGGCATGCAATCAATGATTGACCGATTGACAGCGGCCTTGCCTGAAAGTGCACTGCAGCTAAACAGCCCGGTTAAAGCGGTAGTCCGTCAAGATCGTAAATGGATTGTGCAGTTAAAAGACGATCGTGCTGTTGTTGCTGATGGTGTTGTTCTTGCCACGGCGGCTAGAGTAACAGCAAAAATACTGGAGGGTGTGGATGCGGATCTGGCCGCTTATCTTAGCAAGATCGAGAATGCCTCTTCCGTTGT
>CAJCIF010000135.1 GCA_903970355.1 Actinomycetota bacterium | reverse complement strand
TATGTCTACATCAGAAGTTAATGGGGATGGAAAGGCGGCGAAAGATCCGTGTCATTGGCGGCCAGGCGTAAATGCCGAATGGTTGAGAGCCAATAAGGACAGCCTGGCAGTTCCTTTAAAAGTCGATTGTGATGGTACTTACACGACCAAGTGGCCCGATGATCTCGAGTCGATTTCATACCGTGCTCTTGTTAAGGAAGGAACGGCTAATCCCAACCAGAAGCAAGTCAAAGATATGGAGCATCAAATCATTGCTCTCAATGACCATGATGAAGGCAACCATCACGGCTACAGAACTCTCGATTGCAACCCGGATTTTATTGGGAAGAACTGGCACTTGCTTGTACCTGGCGTAACGCCTGATTGCCAAGCGCCTGCACCGCCACCACCGCCGCGGCAAGAAACGCATGCCCCGCCAACCGAACAGCCCCCTTGCCACTCTTGTGAATGGGACAACTCGCTTGAGGCCGGACCTGCACAAGACAACCAAAATCCACGCGAAGGAGACAGGCATCCGCAACAAGGACATCAGGAATTTCATGGTGGGGATGGCGAAGTCATTATTTATAACGAAAAGGGCGGTGTCATCAACTTTAACGATGACGACTGCGACTGTGGTCCTTCCAATTTTCCAGGCCGCGAAGTGCCGCAAGGCCGCCAGCAATTTCGTCAGCCAGGTCGGGGAGGATACGTTCAACCTCAGACTTTTGACGAGCAATGCCCGGAAGGCGGTTGTGGTCCTGACCCACGCTGGTTGCCGCGCCAAAATCCAAATGGGCCGGATGCCTACTATACAGGCCGCGGTCAAGTCGCCTCTACCAATTACAATCCGGGCGATTTCGAATAAGATTGCCGCTTAGCCTTAAGTAAGCAACTCAGTGAGATAAATCAGAGAAATCGCTCACAAGCGGTGTCGTGCTGCCACGTCTATACCCTACTCGATAGCGGAAGTGGAAAGGCACGGGGCCGGGGTAAGATTCTTCCGCTGAGTGAACGGCTACTACTCCGGTTACATCAATCGGTATCAAACCTTGCGAATCAGGATCGCTGACACGCACAGTTTGCACGTTAACGGCGCAAACACGCTTTGAATCACCAAAGGCTTTAATGCTCGCCTGGAGCTCTTCTTTGCTGTTCGGGAGCAAACCGCGCTTGCGCATGATGTTCACTACTGGTGGTGCCAATTCACCACTCTGCGGATCCATAAGAGAAGTGGTGGCACTCTGATAGTTTATGTAACTGGTGTCCAAAATGTGCTGAGTCACTCGACGACCGAATTGCTCGAAATCAGTCTTTACTTCAGTTGATACACCCTTGTTTGGGCCCGGTCGGGTCGCAATCAGAAAGATATTCAAAAGAACGCTGATTAAAACAGCAAGATGCAATCCATATTGCTGGAACATCTCTGCTACACCATATTTGCGAATTCTCCAATACATCATTTTTGCTCCACGCGGCCGAGAATCCAGTGTTTATCAGTATGATAGTACGTCAAAACGAGCTTGCAGTCAGTTGGCTTCACTACTTCTTGGGCAGTACCACCAGCAATTAACTTTTCGGCCGATTGTTTGCCATCCACTTCAACTACAGCCTCAGTAGACGTTTTCGAAAGAATCTTCGTGTCAATATTCGTGGCTTTGCCTCTCAAATTTACAGTCGGCCATTGCCAACTTAGTATTTTTTCGCCGTCCACCTTTGCCGTTTCTGCCAAAACGATGTTGCTCACGTATTGCAGGCATAGAAACACAATGACCAGCAAAGCGCAAAATGATACGAAAAGCCGATTGGGGGAGAATAACTTTTCCATTTAGCCTTCTTGGCTGAGACCCAGGAAATAGACAGCCTGACGGGCGGCATCCGTTGGACTGAGTTTGGCATTTTTAGCCTGCACTTCTTTGATCTTTTCAAGCCGTCTCGGAATATCTTTGATTGGTTCTGATGTGCAAATCCAATAATCCATTGGGCTTGGCACCAGTCGGATGGTTCCGTGACTGGCACCGACAATCAACAAGCTCTGACTGTCTTTTCGCTTTTCTTCGTCTTTTGAGAACGTTTCAATGGCAGCCACTTCTGCATCGGTCAGTCGCAGGGTTTCCTTCAACAGTTTCAAATCACTTGGATCTTGACGCAAGATTAGCTTCATGTGCGAGTTTTTAACGACTGAGTCGGCTTGTTCTGATTGTTTGAAAAAGTCCTTCAACTGTTGCGTGATCGAAACGAGCATCATACCGTAGTGTCGGGCTCTTCTCGACAAGTCATCGAGCAGTCTTGCCCCGGCTTTAAATCGCATCAGTGTGGCAGCTTCGTCTATGATGGCTGCAAATCTGATGCGGCGCTCTTTGTACTCGGCTGCTCTTCTTCGAATAAACTCAGCGAGAATGAAAACGGCAATTCTTTCCAGACGAGGTTCGTTCACTTCTCTGGTATCAAATACGGTGAAGAGCTTTTCCTGGTCTATATTTGTATAGCCGTCAACAAGACCGCCAAATGCACCGGTTCTTGTAAAAAGAGATAGACCGCGAGCAAACTGCTGGAGCCTGTCCCGTTGCAATGGGTCTACTTCATCGGCGCCGGCTTGGGCGGTTACACGAGCGAGATCGGACATGGTCGGCACTGTGTTTCGGAATTGAGCGTCCATGTACGCAACACGAATCAAACCGTCCAGCAACGATTTTTCTTCTACGTTCAATTCATCGCGACCTTCCGGAGAGAGCATCAAGTCCAGGAGGGAAAGGAGCATGCTTACTTTGTCTGCGGACGGTTCGCCGATTTTGTCTTCCGGACCAAGATCAAACGGGTTTAGTATGAAGCCCGAACTCGGACCGAGATCGACATAAGAGGTCAGTTCCGGACCAAGTATTTGTGTGATAAATCGATAGGCGCCATATTTATCAACCGTTTTATCAATGAGCACAAAGCGTACGCCAATAGGCAATAGACGCAAAATCATCATTGAGACGGCAAATGATTTTCCTGCCCCGGTGGTTCCTACAACGAACATGTTGTTGGCGTCTTTGCCTGCGCCGCGGAAGAATGGATTGAGAAGAACGGGCTCGCGAGAAGCAAGAGCGAATCCAAACGGCACACCATCAGGAGTACCGCAGCTTGCTGTGAAGAACGGCCAAAATGTCCCGACAATCGGTGACATGACGCGGTGTACAACCGCTAGTTTGTCGACGCCGACGGCAAGAGTAGATTGCCAGGCATCCATCTGTAACATCTGAGCACGATCAAATAAAGCACCACGGTTTTTGAAGACCCGGCGAATTTCATCCATGTGCGACGCCAATCTTTCCGGTGTGTCGGCGCTCGTTGTGACATAGCAGCTCACATCGAATGCTTTATTGGAACTGCGCAAAAATTCTTGAATGGCGGATGCCGCACTGCGAGTCGATTCAATTCCTTCCAGATCCGGTGTTGCCATTTGGGTGCTTGTCATAACACCCAGTCTGTATGTCATTTTTAGAGCATTG
>CAJCIF010000134.1 GCA_903970355.1 Actinomycetota bacterium | reverse complement strand
GAAATCTTCGCGCTCGTCATCGCTGAATGCGGTTCCTTTATTAAGCAATGCGTTACCGAGCAAATTTGCTCCCGTCAGTTCGGTTTGTCTAGTTTGCATGTTAAACCACGTTCCTTTTCAAGACCTTACGATCTGCATAGCTACGGACTATTGACCAGCTCAGCCATAACAAATGGGTGGTTGAAGGCCGAATTGTCGATATTATATTAATATTCGAACTACTTACTTCTGGCCGCATAGGTCATCAAATTACTTATCAAGGGGAATTACTTCATGCAGTATCGGCAACTCGGAAAAAGCAATCTCAACGTGTCATCTCTCATTTTTGGTGCCTGGGCTATAGGTGGATGGATGTGGGGCGGCAGTAATGAGAAAGATGCAGTTGAAGCAATTCATGCAAGCATCGACGGTGGTGCTACTTCGATTGACACTGCTGCTGTCTATGGGTATGGCAAAAGCGAAGAGATTGTCGGCAAAGCTATTAAAGGCAAAAGAGACAAAGTACAGTTGCTAACAAAATTCGGCTTGCGGTGGGATTCCACCGAAGGCGAACACTTCTTTGATTGGGAAGATGAAGAAGGCGAAAAGAATATTTATCGAAATGCCCGCAAGGCGAGCATAGTCAAAGAGTGTGAAGACAGCTTGCGACGACTGCAAACTGACTACATAGATTTATATCAGTGCCACTGGCGCGACCCATCCTCTCCGCTGGAAGAAATGATGGCGGCACTAGAGCAATTGACAAAAGAAGGGAAAATCCGCGCTGCAGGCGTTAGCAACTTTACGGTTAAAGATTTAGAACATGCGAGCAAACTCGGCCCGATTGCTTCGAATCAACCTCCCTACAGCATGGTTGTGCGAGACATTGAAAAGGATGTTTTGCCTTATTGTCGTGAGCACGGCATCGGCATTATTGTTTATAGCCCTCTTCAAAGAGGCTTGTTGAGCGGTAAATTCACGCCTGACTCTAAATTCAAACCAGGCGATCATCGTCCGAACACAAAAGAGTTTAAACCGGAAAACATAAAGCGAACGAATGCTTTCCTCGACAAGATTAAGCCAGTTGCCGATGCGCATGGTACAACTCTGGCCCAGCTAGTATTGGCATGGACAATAGCCCAACCCGGAGTAACTGCCGCCATAGTTGGGGCACGCGATGCGCATCAAACGAAAGACAATCTCAAAGCTTCAAATCTAGTGCTGAGCAAGGAAGATCTGGCTGAAATTCAAAAGCATCTCGATGCATTTCACAAAATGGCAGTTGCCTGAGTAGGCAGCTTTTCTTTTTAGTTTTCGTTTTGTTTAGGGCTCGTCATTTCCTGGGCCTAGTTCCTTAACCGACTGCCGATCCTTAGCCGCTAATTGTACCTGCCCTAAAATTTCGTAGACTCTGGCGCGATTTTTATAAGGCACAGTCCATTTGTGTTGGTATGCGATTGCTTTGGTGTAATCTTCGATAGCCTGACGATATTTCCCTTGAGCTTCGTAAGCACGACCTCTGGTGTTGTAAATCTGGTTGTCTACCGTTTTGCGAATTATGGCCTTGTTGGCATCCATCATTGCTTTGCTGTATTGGCCAGTATTGTAATAGCTGATGGCGCGGTTGCGGTAAGGCCAGCCATCCTCGGGATTGATGACAATAGCGCGTTCGAAATCAGCCAAAGCATTTCGTTCCTGTTTCAGGTGATCGTAAACAACTCCTCGAACACAATAGGCATCCTCATACTGTGGGTCTAACTTGATCGCCTTATTAAACTCGTCCATTGCCTTTTTTAGATCGGATTGATCCAGGTATAAAGATCCTAAGACGAAATGGCAGATGGCAAAGTCTTTGTCATAAGGCGGTACTCCATTCTTTTTCAATAATTGGGCGGCCTCATTTACGCAAAATGCAGCCAGCTCTGGCTCGTCTTCTGCGTCCCAAGCATAAGAGAGATGTTCCCACACTGGAATGCAATCGGGATCTATCCGTAGCACTTCCGTATAAGTAGCGATCGCCTTTAGTGGTTGCTTGGGCAAATCTAGAATTGCTTGCCTAAGCAGCTTCGCCTCAATGTTCACCGCCTGTGGTTCTGCCAAAACGTTTTTCATGATGAACGATTGAATAGCCGAGGGTGCTTTCCAGTTCCGAACCACTATGAACTTCGTACATTCAGCTAACGCCTCTCCAGGATTGGACGCTGCATATCCGCTTGGAAGCCCGAGTTCGGCCGCCCGCGGGTCCACAACGTGCCATGTCTCAAATTCATTGTACATCTGGCGGTACCTGTCCAGATACGGCACTATTAGTTGATTCCATTCACGCCCCCTGGTCAAATACTCGTCTCTATCGATTAGATGCACGAATTCATGCGCCAAAAAGCATTGGACGGATTCAGGCGGAGGGTCTAGTGAACCTGGACTACAATACACAGATCCGCTTGCTGGGGCTGCCATTCCGACGGAAGAATCATCATACCGAGTGAGCAAAAGCTTTATCTTCTCCCCGTTGCTTGCACGGGCAACTAGACCGGGAGCTTTCTTCTGAATTTTGCAAAGGGCATCGCAAATTATCTTCTTTCGTTTGTCTGACCACGCCTGCAATTCGTACTTTCTTTGAGGACTTAAGCCTGCATCAGGAGCGTACTCTTTTGCGAAAGAATTTCCAGGATTGAGGAATGTGACATAACGTTCGCAAGGAAGAGTGGCGCTCTCCGACGCGTGAGAGGGAATGACAAGGAAAGTGAAAATTGAAAGGAGCCCTATGGTTTTCATCTAACTTCAATTGTACGCCGTAACTGACAGTTATGGGGAACCACCCATGGATTGGGAATCATATTTCGCAGTATGATATTGCCGAGATTAGGTGATATGAAAAAACTAGTTTACTTGGGTGCTTTTCTATTCTGTTTCGGCATGTGCATTTGGTTCATGCCGGTCTGTTGTGCGCAAGCTAAGGCTAGTGTCGAAAGCATCGAAACCCCAGTACAAGCAACCCCGGCAAGTGCAGAACCAATTCATCAGGCTCTCAATAATGATGAACAAGTTCGCGTCACGTTGTCGAACAATTTCTCCGAAACGAATAGCAGCAGCATTGAACTGATCATTCAGAGTATTCTTGGTGCGTGCGCGATATGGCTTATCGCGACGGCATTTCACCGCGAGCCAGGCGCAAAGATTTCAATTCCATCGCTGCTTCTTGGTGCATTGATTTTGTTGGATGCAGCGACTGTACAAATGCAGGTCAATTGGTGGATGGCCTCGGGTGGCGGTCCGTATGAGCCGGCTATCGGTCTGGCATTGCCTGGTACCGTGGGTGCAGTACTTTTATTGCTTTCTTTAATATGGACAAATAAGGGGCGAAGGGCGAGAATAATTTTGGCACTGGTCGCGGTGGCGATTTTGGCTGGAAGTATGTCGTTGGGTGTTTCGGCGTGGCCATCCCATCCTTCGCATCAGCATGGATTTTATTAGGACATTACGACGAGACATTTATATCGCGCAGGATATTTCTGAGTGCAGCTATCGGAACATTCCTGATAATTCCATTTGAGTTCGGAATTTTATGTCCATCTGGATCAACCAGGTATCCATGCGGATCATATAGGGTCACCAATCCAGTTTTGCACTCAAGAATGGTAAGCGCATGCGCTTTATCCAGCCTCACTAAGGTGCCATCCGGAAGCGTGAGTTCCGGGTCGTGCAACGGCTGCGTGTCGCACGTGACAGCTCTTCCATTTGCCAATGCATTGGTTATTCTCTGTTCAATCTCTGCATCCGGTATTTGGTCGAGCAAAAGCGATCTCACCTGGCTGTCCGGGGGAGAAAGTAAGCGTAGAGCAAAGTCGTTGTCTCGAATAAAATGCGAGGCGGCGCCTGGAATAATGCCGCGATCTGTCCAACCCTTGTCCTTTCGATCCCATAGTTCTCCCAGCTCCATGCCCATATCTAAATGGTTGAGAATACGCTGAGCATAGGCTTTGTCGAGAATTGCCGCATAGAGTCCGCCACCATCGCAGCTGGCATAAATCATGCGCTCGCCGAGAGTTGGCTTGGTGACATGGAAGTTATCGAACTGGTCACCGGGAAACGAAACGATGTAACTGCCGTTAACGTCTTCCTGGATAAGAGGCATACCAGTTGGGGTTCCCTTGCCCGCTAATATATCTCTGCCGTGCGGAGTGGTTGCGAGTCCCGCCACAACTGCCTCCACGTTGCAAATTGGAATTTGACCTTGCTTTATGTGGACAAGATTGCCGAGGTCTTTCGGCATGTAATCCGAGTCGCTCGAACCTCGTTTGAAGATCTCGCGGACGCCTGCAGCGCGACTAGCAAATTTTTTGCTATCGTGCGCCATTTCGTCGAGAGTCGCATTCGTTAGATTCTCATTATGGTTTTCGGTGTATGCATATGCCAAAGCTGCAGCCATGGCTTCCTTTGGATCGGTTGCGTGCATAATGGTTCTCGCAATGGTATTTCGATCACCGAATGCTGGCATATGCTCACGCATCATTTCAACAGATGCAATTGTGAGATCGCGGTCCGGGAGCTTGCTTACTAAATCATTGCCATATTTTTCTTTGAGCAAAGTTGGCAACACGTCACCGATATCGCGTGTCCATGTTTGCTGTCCATGCGCATCAAAGCGAACGACGTGCGCATTTTGAAAAACTTCCCTGCTCCCATCATCGAACTTGATGTCTACACGCAGTGGATGTCCATGAATATCCCAAACGCGACGAATGTGATTTCTGTCTTCATCTTCGATCGCAACTAGACGTCCACTTTCATTTGCATAGACAAATCGATTGTGCGTAACCGGATTTTCACCGTACACGCATCCTTTCATGTCGGCGTCGACAAATTTAGTGCCCGGCATCAACACATCGTTTATATGTGGCTCGTGCGCAATAGCTTTATTTAGCAATGCGAGATACTCTTTGAATTCTTTAGGATGTTCTCTGCGTTCGCGCGAGATATTATCACAAATGGCTTTCAGCGCATTCTCAGCATCCGGATGCCGATTGTTTGCGTGTATAAGATCACGTACGTGCAGCATCGTTTGATTAACGCTGTGAACTTCTTCTACGCGGAGCGGTCGCTTGTCCCCCACGAGTTTTCCATCGCCCATGTCAATCGTAAAAGCAACATCTAAAGGGCCGGTGAAACGCTTCGCTTGCATGGCAGTTTGAGATTCCTGCTTCTGCTGAAGATTGTTATCTTTTTCAGTAACTATAGGCGTGCCGGTCGGAGGTTTATCCGAAGGTTTGAGCTGCTTTTTCTCGGCAGCATCACCCATCTCATGCTGATTATTGGCATGATTATCGACCATATGTGGCCAGACCCGCCTGACTGATCATTCTAAACTCTCTTTACCCGGCACTGCGTACATTTTAATTCGCGAAGCATATACGATAACAGCCTTCCAGTGTACGATTGTGTGGGCTCTGGAGATAGGCTGACGCTCCCAATTTGTTTCATTCGCATCCTTAACTGCCTCTTAGTTTGATCGTTTTTGCAGGAGAACAACTTTATGTCAGGTGAACGAAAAGCAGCCGATACGGCGGTCAAAGAATTACAACATGACGTCACTGAGAATAAAGCCATCGGTGCCGCCTTGAATGATATCTATAAATTCGAAATCTCCCACGGCAC
>CAJCIF010000133.1 GCA_903970355.1 Actinomycetota bacterium | reverse complement strand
CTCAATTTCTTGATCTGCAGAAAGAAGTGGAATGCGACCGATTTCTCTCAAATACATGCGTACCGGATCATCGGAAGAGAGCCCCTTCGAAACCTCTTCTTCAAACTCAGCCGGATCGCCTTCGACCTTCTCTTCAAACCCACCGAGGAATACCGGCTCGTCACCTGCCGCAACTGACGGCAAATCCTCATCCATTTCTCCGTCGGAGGTAACTAGAAGCTCTTCCAAGCCAGATCGCTCACGGGTCTTACCCGCCTCTTCAAGGCGATCCAGCTTTTCTATAAAAGTGTCTTCTCGATCCTTCCCCTTCGTCAAATCAGGCTTCCCCCTGGGATTTGTTTTCGCTTTGACCTACTAATTGGTCAATTTTGCGTTTTAGGTCGTCTAACTCGCTTATATTCCCAAGCTGGGGAAGAACTATTTTTTCCAACTTGGTTAGTTCTGATATTTTACTCTGGAGACGCACTTGATTGTGCTCATCGATTTCCGACCCGGACGCACCTTTTAAGTGCTGAATGAGCCGGTCGATTCGCTCTTTCACCAGACGGGTGCGGGCTTCCAGGATTATTACCTGAGCAGGAGCCTTCTGTTTTCGCATTTCTTCGGCAGTCAATATAACTTCAACGAGCGCAGCCGCCGCCTCTTTTTCGGGAGCCAGGCGGTCTTGAATACGGTGTTGCAGGTCCTCAATGTTGTTGAAGGAGGTGCCTATGCCATAAATGGCATCCTTAACTGCCACATGGGCTGGTGTCAACAACTGTTCATCAGCGAGCGCTTCCCAGGCTAGCTTATGGTCGTCTCGCGAGAGAAGAAATAGGGCTAAAAGGCTTCTTTCCGCTCCTAGTGTGCCGTCCCTCATGCGGGCATGCGCCACTTTGTTTGTAAGAGGTGCCCGCTCAGTCATCGAAAAGGGGCTTCTGCCGCTTGAGTTAGCCAATCGATTTTCCCTGCGGTACTGTCCGACGTCCGTCAAAAGCTCTTCTTCTCGAATTCCGATTTTCAAAGCTGTCTGCCGGATATATTCCCCCCGCGCCACATCACTTCTTATTCTGGCAATTACCGGCACAACCCGTTTGGCTGCTTCTATCTTGCCCGTATGTGTTTGGTAGTTGATTTCTTTAAGCTGCTGGACAATCTGGTAGTCCGTTAAAAGAGGAGCATCGTCAATTGCCCGCTGAAACGACTCGGGCCCATCCTCAGAACGCAGGCATTCATCTGGATCTTTACTACCGGGCACATCAATGACGCGCAATTGAATGCCGATTCCCTCAGCAACTTGTGTAAGTGTTTCCACACCACGCTCAACTGCTTTCACACCAGCTGCATCGCTGTCGAAGGAAAGATAAACGCGTTTCGATTCCGTATAACGAATAAGCAATTTTGCTTGCTCAGCAGCTAAGGCTGTTCCACAGGTTGCAACAGTGTTTTCAAACCCGTATTGATGAGAGGTAATGACGTCGAAATATCCTTCCATAACAATCACGGCATCTTTGGTTTTGATTGCTTCCTTGGCGAGATGAAAAGCAAAAAGATGTTGCCTCTTCATATACAAAGGCGTTTCTGGAGAATTGAGATATTTAACGGGCGAATCACCAAATGCTCTGCCACCAAATGCGATGACACGGCCTTGATCGTCACAAATTGGAACCATAAGCCGCTCTCTGAAGAGATCGATATGCCCGGTGCCTTCCGTGCGCTTTCTTACTAAGCCTGCTTCTTCAAGAATTGCCGGTGATATCTGATTTACTCTTGTCAGATAAGTAAGCAAACCATCCCAGGTGTTTGGCGCAAAACCGAGTTTGAATTTGGCGATTGATTCTTCGGTTAGTGCGCGATTTTTCAAGTACTCACGAGCTGCCATACCCTCGCCGGGACTGTTCAATATCTTCATGTAGTACTCAGCAGCTTGCTGATAAAGCATCAATATCTGAGAGCGTTTGTCATATTGCGCCTGCTGCTCCACAGACTCAACGAGCGGAACACCATACTTGTGGGCGAGCTCTCTGACAGCATCAATGAAATTGAGTCCCTTCACCTTCTGGACAAAAGCAAAAGAATCTCCTCCTTCTCCACAGCCGAAACACTTGTAAATGCCCTTGTCTTGATTGACGCTGAAAGATCCTGTCTTTTCATTGTGGAATGGACAAAGACCCCAATGATCTTTGCCTCTTTTTTTGAGAGGAACTTGCTCAGAGACGACGTCAAGTATGTTTGCCCGTGCCCGAACTTCCGCTATAACTTCTGGAGTGACGCCGCCCTTCAATTAATATTCTCCACCCCAACCACAGGCAGTGTGATCGGGCCGCGCATTTGCTCGACAACCAGAGTACAAGTCTTGTTTATAACATGACTACTTATTCAAACTTTTGACTTGCGAGGTTAAATTCCTGCGCGAGCGCATTTGTATATGCGATTGATTTGGTACCGTGAAGCACAATTATTATGACGATCTGACGGCTTGACTTCGTAAAAGAGGAAACTGCATATGAAAACCCTCATTAAAAACGGACGAATTGTAACTGCTGTAGACGATTACAAAGCCGACATCCTTATTGAAGACGAACAAATTGCTGTTATTGGCAAATCGCTTCAGATGGAGGCAGATCGCACTATTGATGCCAAAGGTAAACTCGTCATCCCGGGCGGCATAGACGTTCATACCCATTTAGATATGCCCTTTGGCGGCACAATGTCGAATGATGATTTTTATACCGGCACCGTTGCCGCGGCTTTTGGGGGCACGACAACAATTGTCGATTTCGCCATTCAAAACAAAGGCAGTTCTGTCATAGGCGCGCTCGATACCTGGCATGCGAAAGCAGCAGGCAAAGCCGTCATTGACTATTCCTTCCACATGATCGTTACAGATTTGCCGCGTTCTTCCCTGAAAGACATAAAGCGCCTGATCGACGATGAAGGTGTGACAAGTTTCAAACTTTTCATGGCATACCCCGGTGTTCTGCTTGTCGATGATGCCACCATATTTAGAGCCATGAATTATGCCGGTGAGCATGGCGGCCTGATTTGCATGCATGCTGAAAACGGCATTGTGATTAACGAAATCATCGAAAATGCTCTTGCCAAAGGTCAGACGGATCCCAAATATCACGCCCTGACGCGGCCGACAGAGGCCGAGGCAGAAGGCGTCAATAGAGCAATTGCAATTGCAAAAATGGCGAATTCACCGGTTTACATTGTGCACCTCTCGAGCGCCGATGCACTAAACCGAGTGAAATTGGCTCGCGATGACGGTGCACCTGTGTTTGCCGAAACCTGTCCTCAATACTTATTCCTGGACTACAGCTTCTACGAAAAGGATAAGTTCGAGGGAGCAAAATACGTTCTTACGCCGCCTCTGAGAGAAAAGTGGCATCAAGAAGAGTTGTGGACTGGTTTGAAGATGAACGATTTGCAGGTCATTTCGACTGACCATTGCCCGTTCTGTTTCAAAGAACAAAAAGAGCTGGGTCGCGGCGACTTTACGAAAATTCCCAACGGCGCGCCTGGCATTGAGAACCGCATGAGTCTTGTCTATAACGGCGGTGTAGTAGCTGGTCGAATCAGTCCTAACCGATTCGTCGAG
>CAJCIF010000132.1 GCA_903970355.1 Actinomycetota bacterium | reverse complement strand
TGCGAGACCATGGACCCCAACTACATTCAGCAGCATCGCGGAGCTGGTGCCCGGCGGCCCGGTCCATCAAAAAATTGAACATAACGAGATCAGCCCAGGAATTGATGGGCTCGTAGAAAACCTTCATGCGATGTTTCATTTTGTCGACTTTAATGAGCTTGTCAGTGTCAATGCCAAGTCGTTCGAGCAAATCGTACATAGCCTTGGCGTGACGGCACTCATCTTTAACAATATTGGCCATAGCAAGCTTTTCAGCTACCGTTGGCGCCCCTTCAATCCAGGGAATGTAGCCGTACGCTCCTGCCAGTTCTGAATCAGCCTGAGCAATCATGAGGGTGAGGAGATGTTCGCGGTATTCGGTGGTTATTTCATCCTGCGATTCCAGCTTTTCTCCCGCTTCGATTTTTGCCATCATGGCCTTTGCCTTGGCTTTTTCATCCATCACGAGCATGCTTTTGATCTCCTTAACGCTGAGGCGTTCTGCTCCAACTTACGAGGCACTGATTGCGCCCTAGGTGCCAAATGCAGCTATACCGCACGGACACTGGAATAGTGACAACTATAACATGCCAGGCACCCCCTGAGACCGCTCCTTTGGTGAGATTGGCCCCGCCTCTAACGAAATGTACCTGTCCGTTTCGGGCACATGTATATGGTAAAGGAGGTCTGATAATCTAAAACCAGCCAAAGTCGTCTTCCAGCGACGAACGAAGCGAAGCCTTACAATGGTCTGAGTTCCTTTCCTATCCGCACTTTGCGGCAATTTGATGAATTCCCAAAACGAATCCCTTTCCTATCGTGACGTATTTCTTTTTTGGAAAGATCACCGCATTTGGTGGTTAGCATTCTTCGGGATTATTGGTCTCATCATTTACATACGCTATGACTCGCGTGTGTTTCCGTCTGCTTCTCTCGATCTCAAATTGCCTCGCAAAGAGATTGCGGAGATCGCTCGGAACTGGGCAGGCGAGTTGAACTATCGCCAAGATCACGTTATCTCTTCAACCGATTTCGCACCCAATAACGACGCAAAAACTTTCCTTGAATATGAGCTTGGCGCCGCTAAAGCAAATGCTCTCATGAAGGAAACCTTGCCGATCTGGAGTTGGCATTCCAGATTTTGCAAACAATATGAATTTGAGGAATTCGAAACTTGGATAAGCCCAGCCGGCAAACTGCAGGGCTTCTTCCACAAAATCGAAAACGACAAGGCACTGCCATCCGTAACCAAACCCGAAGCAGAAAAAATGAGCCGCACCTTCATTGAAGGCAGAGCGCAAATCCCGCTTACCGACTTCAAAATAATGAAGAGCTGGTCTTACTCACACCCGCATCGCGTCGATCACTCCTTCACCTGGGAAGATCGCGCTCACGAATATAACGGCGCCCGGCTCCGCATTCAGACAACCGTGTCTGGCAACATGATAAGTCAGTTCAGTTATTTTCTTTATGTGCCTGAAGCTTGGGAACGAAAATTCAGCACGATTCGATCGTATAACAATCTCTACGAAACCATTGCCAGTACGTTTTATTCACTCATTCAGTTTCTGGCAGTTTTTGTTTTTCTCTTTGCTATTCCGTCCAACAATTTGCGCTGGCGCTTTGTCATTGGAGCCGCCGCGGTAGTGGCCATAATTGCGGCACTGGATAACTTCAACGACATCCAAACTGTTGTCGCCAATTACGATACTACTAAGCCGTTTATCGGTTACATCAGAACCTTCGTCATTCAGACTTTAACCAGCATATTGCCGAGCTTTCTCAATTCGCTCACGCTTATCGGTGCGGCCGAGGCAATTTACCGCTTCTACTTCCCAGGGCGAATTGCTTTTGAAAACTTCTTTACTAAAAACGGCTTCCGCAGCCGAACTATACTTAATTGCATTGTCATTGCGCACTGCCTTTTGTTAATCGACCTGGGTTGGGTTGTCTTCTATTATTTAGTTGGCGAACACTTCCACTTCTGGTGCCCACTAGGTGTTGATAGTTACCAGATTCTCGATGATGTATTTCCGTTCTATTCAGCGATCGCGGTGGGTGTGTCTGCTTCCGTAACGGAAGAGCTTATGTACAGGGTACTTGCACTCGGAATCGTGCAACGCTACACGAAAAGCTTCTGGGTGGCCAATGTATTTCAGGCCGCGGCCTGGGGCTTTATGCACAGCACTTATCCTCAACAACCGGCCTATGCGCGCGGCGTTGAGCTTACTCTGGGCGGCATGTTGCACGGCTGGGTAATGAGCCGCTTTGGCATCTTTCCGTCACTCATTTCGCACTATCTATTTGATGCGTTGTTGGACGCAAAGCCTCTCTTATCATCTCAAGAAGTGTTCACCAAAGTGTCAGCACTCATCCCGGTTGTGCCGTTTATATTGCTTGGCCTCTTCATAGCCTGGAACATCAAGCGAAAGGGTGCTGTAGAAGACGATGCCATAGCAAATTCATTCGTTTCCGAAAAAGCCAAAGGCGAGGCGAAGAATCTCAACAAAGAAGAAGTCATTAAAGTGGTGCCGCGCCATCGGGCGCTGCGCGTAAACCAACGTCTCCTGCTCCTCTTGCTTGCCGTTGTTGGGCTGGCGATCTCCTTGCAGCTCAGGCGTTACAACGCTATTGGAGATGGAGAACACATCGTAATTTCGCGCGAACAAGCTGTCGCTCTTGCAAAAGAAGCAATGAATCGCCATCACTTCCCACCGGATGGCTGGCGTAATGCAGCCTGGCTCGAAGAACAATCTGCCGGTCTAGATCTTCAATATGTCTATGAAAAGGTGAAACTGAAACAAACACTGGCTTTGGCAACGATAGCCAAACAGGGATACATGTGGAAGGTTCGCTTTTTCAAGCCGCTTGATCCAGAAGAGTTCGAGGTGGTCTTGGACAAGAACGGCAAAGAATTAGCATTTGCCATTACAGAGTCTGAGGAGGCACCGGGGGCTAGATTGTCCGAAGATGAAGCGAAAGCCAAAGCGGAAGAGTATCTGAATAAAGAGCACTCGGTTTATGCGCCTTTCACCTTCTCAAACATGACCGTTGAGAAACTCAATAACCGGACTGATTACTCATTTACTTTCGTTGTGCCGAAAATGAAAGTGGGTGACGCTGATTTCAAACTTTATACAGGTGTGATCGGCAAAGATGTTTCGGGGTTTGCAGCGAGCTGGGAGATTCCGGAAAGCTGGAAGCACGAGCGGGATAAACGCACCTTTAAAGATGAAGCGCTCAATTATTTGAGGACCGGCGTATACGTCATTCTATTCCTGGGTCTTTTGCACTATGTGCTCTTTATCTTGCGTTCCGGTGCTCTCCACTTCAAGCTTTCCTGTTTATTGGCCGTTCCGCTTGCGGCCGTGTCCCTTTTGAAAGACGTCAATGAATGGCCACAATTCTTTGTGGGCTACGACACTACGCACCCTACCAACTCATGGATAATTTCTTCGCTCACGCAAGATTTGCAGTCTGTCTTAGGCACATATGGTTACTATGTGCTCAGTTTCGTCTTTGCCTGGGCTGCACTACAGGTAATGGCACCAAATTTTGATATCAAGAAATTCTTTGCCATCGCATTTCGTCCCAAAGACAGCGAAGAGAAGAAAGAAAGACGGCATCTATGGCTCGACTCCTTGCTTGTGGTAGCCGCGTATGTCGCCCTCCATATGCTTATCAATTCATCGAGCGCTTATGCCAAAGCTTTGTTTTCACCAGAGGTGCCGGATGATGCAAGCGGCTTAAATACAATTTGCTCCCTGGCAAACTTGCTTTCACCAACTTTCGATGTCATTCAAGATGCGCTTTCAGGAGGGTTGTACGAACTCCTCATGGTGGCAATTGCATCCGGTATTTACATAAAATACTGCCGTAATTTCTGGGTATTCTTTGGCTTTGTCACCGTTCTAAACTGCGTCATGTACTCTTCGGAGCGATACTGGCAAGACTATCTAATCGACATCACAAGTGCCATTCTTTACGGTCTTGTCGTTTGGTTTGTGGTTCGCAAGTTGAGCGGCTTCAACCCTCTCATTTACCTATTGATTGGCGCCTGGGAACTTTTGCTTTCGCGACTCTTAGTGTTGATCGACCACGGTCAACCGCTCTTCTTCAACCAACTGGTTATCGTCGCTATATTGCTCGCCAGCCCCATTCTCTTCCTATGCTTCATCTACTTCGGCCGCCCACCCAGACACGAACCAGAAGCCAACCAGGGCACTCTAATAGAAGGACAGAGCGCTTAGCTCGTTAAAATCACATTTCCTATCACGCTGTTGTAACGATCCCTCGCTTAAGCTCTTTTCATCGACAGTGAGCGCCCAACAAGGAGTCGTTATATGGCTGACTTTCCAATTCCAAATTTCGCAGAAGAAAGGAACCCCGAACAAGCAATGGCCCTTAAGGTCGTTTCTGATACGGGCTCAGTCATCGCACAGATTCCAGCCGAACTTTATAAACCTCACCAACCGAATCAAGTAGTGAGTCAAAATGGCGCGTCAGTCAAATGGGATCAACAAGGTTTGTTGAACGATCTTCAATTAACCAATCCTGATGGTTCCGCTATTGAATTTAAATTCGACAAAGGCGTGTTGTCCTCTGCTTCCAGTGCCGTTTCAAGCATGGGTCATGTAAACATTACATATGGCGAAAACCAGACGGCCCGCAGGGTGGATATTAGCGACACCGGTGAACATGCTGCAACAGATCAGATTGAGCTAGCACCAGACGGCAGTTTGATTTCCGCTCATACAGTAGGAAGCTTCGGAGACGAAACGATTGTAAATACTGCCGGTAACCGCAGCATAATC
>CAJCIF010000131.1 GCA_903970355.1 Actinomycetota bacterium | reverse complement strand
AGTCCTTTGGCGTGTAAATGCCATAAACTGCCTGACGCGCTTCTTTTATTTTGAGGGAAGCGTTGAAGTATTGCAGTGCATCTTTAGCATTCCCCGATTTCTGCAGAACCACTCCCAGTCGTTCCATAATGTCTGCAGCTGGAACCGAATCTGCACCGAGTGCTTTGCTTGTGTTTTGTAATGCCTCGCCATAAATCTTCGCTGCTTCGACATACACACCATTTGTTTCCAGGTAGTAGGCAAGATTGGCTTGAGCTTCGGCCAGCTCTTTTAAATCGGGCAGTTTGGCTCGTATTGTAATTTCGTCTCGACTCGATTCAATTGCTTTGTCCAATTTGCCTTGTCCAAAATAAAGCCAGGCATATCCGTCCAGCACGCGTGCCATCTCAGCAGAGTCTGGGCCATAGGCAGATGAGACAAGGGAATATGCTTTCTTTGATTCGGATGCTGCCTGCGAAAGTTTGCTCTGCCAGATATAGGCTTCTGCCAGGCCCTCATGAACCATAGCTTCGGTAGCCTTTGATTTTTTCGAGCCGGGCAAACATTCAAGGAATAGTCTTTCGGCGCGGGGATAATCACCCACCGTCAAGGCGTTTTCGCCAGATTGACAATATGCGGCTTGCTGGTTGGGGAGACCAACCGAGGTCGACACTGCCCCTTCTGAAGCGGCGAATGCTTGCTTCATTGCAACTAAGCCAAAAGTGGCAGTAACCACCAAAGCGAGCGCGCCGGACACTCTTGGAAAGGACCATGGTTTCATCGAGTTTACCTGGGAGTAGGTGCATTCTATTCGATTTTGATGCAGTAAGCCAAATTGGGTTGCGTTCCTGCCACAGAACTGTCACGGACCTGTCACCGAATTGTCACGTGGTGGGGATTATTGTGTATTCATCGAAGGCACACCTTACTAACTCAGCTCCTCTGGAGGCACACAATGAACTCGCAACCAATGATCTTTGTTGAAAACGCTCAACTCTCCGATAACATCCTGAATTATGAGTTGCCACAAAGCAGTCATGAAATTGCTAAGGACATCTTCGAAGATTTAATCGATAGCAAATGGACATCCGCCATCTGCAAACTGGATCAAGACAGCAAGACTGCTCTTCTTTCATCACAAGCACGCGAAGTTTTCGCTCGTGAAATTCAACAGCTAAATGAAATGCTCGCATCAAGCGGCCGAAATTTCTTCATCGTTGATATCTGCCATGATCAAAACGGTAACCCCGGTATCGTATCTGGTGTCAGATCCAAAGATGGCGCCGCGCGCTACTGGATCCAATATCTCCGCAATCTTCAAGAAGGCACTGGCAATTGGGTCGAATTCGATGGCAAACGTTGGGTGCCGAGTCTGGCTAGCTAATTAAAGCATCGAACAAAATTCAAAGTGCAAATCAGCCGTGAAGATGATCCAATACTTGGTGAACTGCTGTAGACCGACGTTTTGGCTTGAAGTCCAAAAATGATTTGATATCTTCCCAGGTTGTCGCAACGGATGTTGAAAAATTGTCGCTCGCTTGGACGAGTCCTATTATCTGTCCATCCATATCAATTACTGGTGCTCCGGATTCACCGGGTGCAGTATGACTCTCAAGCACCATTACTGAGCGTTCCTGATCTGGTACCAGAGACTTGGAGATATTTACCATACGGCTGAAAGATAATTGTTCAAATGATGAATCCATTAAAAACCTGCTAGGCGATCCGTACAATTCCGTTTTCCCAGCCGGATAACCGAATACGAAAGCTGCACTGTTATGAGCAGGCTTTTTCGCTAGATCTAGATGAGGCAAAATGCTGTTTTTGGAAATGGCAATGGATAAAAGTGCCAAACCGCGTTCTCGATCGACTCTATCTACGTAGGCACTGTAATGCTTTCCCTGACTGGTTTGAACATCAATTTCGTTGAACCCATCCACCACATGGAGATCAGTAAGCACCTGACCGGCTTTATTTATAAATACACCGCTACCCGATCGGTGCAAACTTTCTGCGCCTGAAAGAGTAGAAAGCATAGCGGAGCTGGTCAATTTAACAGTGCTTGGTTGGCTGCGCCTAAAGCAGTCAACGAATTTTTCATGCGCATCGAATGCAGTCGTCTTGCTTTCTATCCCATTTGTTTCGGTCAGATAGTGCAAGTTGATTTCATGGTTCGAATGTTTCATTAGTGGAATGGAGAATTTGGTAACCAGGCAAATTACATCAGAAAGTTTTGGCAGTTTACTGGCGAACTATAAACTCCATCTACTCGATCAGCGAATTGATGAATTCTTAGCGTTTCCTTGATTTGCCAAACATTTGCCAAAATTATTCGGGATACTTTAACCACTTTACAATCTACAGCGGTGCAAACCGCAACCCAAAAGCCCTATACACCTTGCATCTGCCAGCCTGTGGTTGGAAGCTGTTACCGCTTCTATATTATGGGATTGCTTGCAATGTACTGCTTCGCTTGTCACCAAATACGGTGGTAATCGAGCGGCTTGTATATGCGCGAAACCCATTAAGTTGCAGGTCAAATTGGCGTGCTGAGGTTGTTATATGGATAGAAACGCGACACCTAACGGATCAGATAAAAGCAAAGAAATTCACGCTTCGGTAAGCGGCAAAGCAGCGGATAAACTGCGTGCTGATGCTAACTCTACGCACGTAGTCACCAGAGACGCGCAAAACCGCGTCGTTGATATAACGCTTGCTAATTATATGCACCGAAGGATCAAGTATGACGCAAAAGGTCATATAGTTGAATTCAATGATCCACAGATTCTTGGGCGGTTGGATAAAACCGATGGAGATCACTGGATTAATCAGTTTACGCGAAATTTCGAAGGCGATATTTCGATCGATCAAAAAAGCGGCAACGTGAGCTTCGCAAACAAGTTGACGAGGGAAATTACGGAATTTCGAGCAGATGGTTCGAGACGCGTAATTGAGGAAGATGGATCAAGCAAGACATATGCAGAAAATGGAAAAATAATTGGCATTGAAACCGCTACTCATCAAAAGTACTCTTTCGGATACGACCGGGCTGGAGGTTTGATACAGATCACGCAACCGGACGGACAAGTTTTTAATAAAGAAAAGGGTGTTTGGAAAAGCAATAAGGGCAGTTGGGAAGGTAGTGTGCATTGGGACGAAAATCGGGGCCTGGAGTATACCGATAAGTCCAAAAACACTGCTGTCATTCGTCTCAACGGCACAGAGGAACTTGTAAAAAACAATGGCGAAGTAAAGGAAGTAGATGCAAAAGGTGCAACAACCTTAGTGCATAAAGCGGTCTGTCCGCAGGCAATGGCTCTCGATGCAGAAGCGATTCACACTGCCGTTGATGCTCAGAATGGAGACGCTGTAGTAAAAATTCTTGCCGGCAAATCGGAAGCCGATAAAAGAGCTTTGCGCGTAGAGTTCAGGCAAAAATATTGCAGCGACCTCGGTGAGTATATCGGTGAACTGCATAATGAACGAATGAAAGATGAAGCGCAATCCCTCTTGCGTTTGAAAGATGGCGACGGAGCTACGCATAGCGAAGCGCAAATTGAAGCCGTTCGTGTTCATGGCTTGCTTGCGCATTACCAGGAACTTGATGCGTTTGATGGACAAGGTGAATACTCTCGAAGTGGAACCGATCCCGATGGCAAAACCAGGGCAAACATCGAAGATCAATTGATTGCATCGTTTGCCACCATGAATTCCAAAACTGCTAAAGAAACAGGGCAAATTTATAGACAATTATTTGGCACAAGCATGATTGGCGATTTGGGCGGCAGTACATTTTTATCTGAAAAAGCCAAAGGTGCCCTCGCCATATTAGCGAGCGGGTTAGATAAACGCTCTGACAATGACAATTTGCGATTGGCCGCAATTGCTATGGAAGGGCGCGATTTGAATTTGTTCAAGACAGTGTTTCAGCAAATCAGCCCGCGAGCAAGAACCGAATTTCTCACTCATGGTGGTGAGGCACGTATAAAAGATGCATTTGGTGGCTCGTTCTTAGATCATTGGAATCCAGTCAATCTATACAAGTCGTCCCGGCAAGGAATGCCGGCGGAAGACCGTGATGCCATTGTGGCAACTGATTTGGCCAGAAAAGGAAAGGAATCGGTTGGCCATGAAATTAAAGATCAGATAGGTTTGTTTGGTAAAGATGAAGACAAAATCGAAAGCGTTCTCAAACATTTTACGGACAAGGAGAGGCAACTCTATCGAACCGGAGTGGAACTTGCACTGAACCCCAATGCGAAGGTTCCGAAAGATGTGAATGCGCAGGAGGCAAATCAGTTCCACAACGAAGTCTACAAAGCGCTCGAACAAGCAACATGTAACTTCTATCCCTGGCAAACTTCCGATCAAGTTTCTCTTCTCAAAAAATGGCAAGAAGATATCATCGCCCCCGGTTGTTGTTTCTTAAGCAAACTCGAAACTCACGGCAGCAATTGGCATTCACGACTTAGCAATGATGAATTTCGCGCTGAGCTTCAGCATATGGACGAAACAACATTCAAACGTTTGAAATCCGATGATCTTTATAGACAATTGGCCAACAATGCAATTGCAGTCGCTTGTTCGGATCAAAAAGAAGCCCTCAATTTCCTTAACGAAAAACTCGCCAAACATACGTTTGCCGAATCGAAAGATGTGAGTAAAGGACCCATTATCCATGAACTCGATAAGTGCCAGGGCATTGTTGGAAATGATCAAGGTCATGCAATTGAATCAATTGCCAACATGGCGAAGGAAGAACGAGAACTGTATCGACTGGGTGTTGAGAGGTCTAAAGGTCTGAGCGATAACGCACCTTCGCATGATCCGGCCATCCTATTTGTTCGCAAGCTCAGGCAAAAAATGGATGATGTTTTTGCTGGAAACGATTTGTGGCAAAACAATGAGACGGTTGCCGAATCCATATTGAATAATTATGCGCAAGGCACAGAACCGAACAAGGCACTTATCTGCGCTTATGCAAAGGCGGCGAACGGAAGTGCACTTAGTGGTGAGCAGCCAGATCTTGCCAAAACCGTAGCCAAGATTCTTGGAAAAAACCCTGACCTTCTAAAGCAGGCCCAAGTTGAATTTGGCGATAAAGATAACCTAACCGGTATAAAAGCTATGTTGTCCACAGCCTTTTGGCAAAATGGGGGCGATGAAGACTATAAAAAGATGGCACCGGGAATTTTACGCCTCAAACCCGAAAATATTGCAGAGCGCTTAGAGCTCAATAAACGCGACAAATCAACGATGGCAGAATTGCTCATCAATGCTAACGCAGACGAACGCAATCTAATACTCAACAAAAATCCTGGTGATCCTGCAACGCGCAAAGTACAAGCTGAGTTACACCGAGTATTGGAACCAAAAGAAATTGTAGTTGTGCAAAATATCATGCACCACGCATCCGATCAGCATAACATCACGGCGCTGGCTGCTGACTACCTGAGAGCATACGTCCTGGGAATTGCTCCGGACAAAACTCGCGTTGAGCAAGTTGTTTCCTCAATGTCAGAAGAAGAGAAAAAGGCTGTTCAAGTTGATTATCAAACTCGCTATTCTCCCCATTCAGGAATTGTAAATGATATTGCCAGTCTTGATACGGACAGTCGATTGAAACTATCAAGCGCGCTTTTTGACAAGACTCCCCACGATCACATAAATACTATTTACGAGCAGATAGAGAATGCCAATTCTGGTTTGGGGCGTGCCATGGCTGATTTGATCGGATCAAGCGGATTGCAAATGGACGAGGCGAAATCAAATTACGAGAAAGCTGTCGCGTGCGCTGCTCAGCATTATCGTTCGCTAAGCGGAATTGAATCAAAAGAACTGTTGGACGATCTCGAATCTGCAATTACCAAATTGAAAACCGATAAATCAGCGATTGCTTCGGCTACGGCAGCTGTACTGATAGGAACGGCCGCCACACTGGCAGCTCCCGTTACAGGCGGTATGTCATTTGCAGCA
>CAJCIF010000130.1 GCA_903970355.1 Actinomycetota bacterium | reverse complement strand
AACATTTTTGGTCTCTGGTTCGCGCTCAAAGCCTATAACGGCTACAACTGTGACGAGATCACAAAAGGGATAATCGCCCTTACTCCCCTTTTATTCATCAACTCAGTAGCTCTGGTCTGCATCGCTCCTATTAAAGGAACGCGCCGCGAAATTTCCAGACTGAAAGAGCGCATTACTTATACTCGCTATCGCATCGAATATTACGGCATTTTTTAGGCCGGATTGAACCAGCAGCGGAGCGAAGCTGCGGCGAGGAGCCGTGGCGGAGCGTAGCTAATACGCGCAAAGAAGACGCGAAGCGGCTTCGGAGCGCTTTAATAACGTCCGCGTTTTTCTATTTTTTAGGTAAAACGCCTTCGACGCCGGGGACGAAGAAGTCCATGCGGTTTAGGAATGCGGGGTCGGGTTTGGTTCCGGCGGCTAGTTTCAATTTACCGTCCCGGTCGGTGAGGGGGCCTTGGAAGACAACGTAAGTGCCGTCTTCGATTTTCTTCTTGAGCTTGATGGCGTCTTCTTGCACTTTCGTTGGGACGGCTTTACCGAAAGGGGCCAGGGTCGAGTAGCCATCTTTCATGTGATAGGTGGTGTCAGCGCTTTTCCAGGTCTTATCCAGAATTGACTGAGCGATCTTGACGTAGAGTGGGCCCCAATTCCAGGCTTGGCCGGTCAAGTAACCTTTGGGGGCATATTTATGCAGGTCGGCGTGAAAACCGACACAGTAGATACCGTTTTTCTCGGCCACTTGTGCGACAACAATTGGGCTATCGATGTGCATGGCAAGTACGTCGACGTGCTGTTCGATCAATCCTTGTGCGGCTTCTGATTCTGAGGCTGGATCAGACCAGCTGTTTGTCCAGACAACGTGCACTTTAACTTTCGGATTGACGGAGCGCGCTCCAAGAGTGAAGGCGTTTACGTCTTGCAGGACAGGCGGAACCGGATGTGCGCCGATAAAACCAAGCTCATTGGTTTTCGTAAGGCGGCCGGCGACAGTGCCTGAAATGTACTGGCTTTCATAGGCAATGCAATTGTAGTCGCCCAGATTTTTGACACCGGTTTTGTTTTCGCGCCCACACTGCATGATGACGATATTGGGGTGGCGGGAGGCAACCCGCATAGCTGGGTCGAGATAGCCATACGAAGTTGAAAGAATGAAAGTCGTGCCCTGCGACACCATTTTTTCCATCACTCTTTCCACTTCTGCACTTTCGGGAATGTTTTCTGCAACCGATGTTTCAACTTTGCCGGCCATTTGCTTTTGAAGATAGAGTCTGCCCTGATCGTGAGCGTAGTTATAACCGGCATCATTAGCCGATCCTACTGTGATCAATCCCACTTTCAAAGGCCCGTTATCGGCAGAAGGGGAGATTTGGCTTGGCATCGCATATAGTGCCAATATTAACAACGCGGTGAGAAAACGTTTCATTTTTTAGCCAGTGTCCCTTGTACGCCGTCAACAAAAAAGTTCATCTCCCCCAATTTCTTGACGTCTGGCTTCTCGCCTTCTTTGTAGCGCAGCACACCGTCTTTGTCTTTGAGCGGTCCCGCAAAAATTGTGAACTTGCCGTCCTCAAGATCTTTTACTTTCGCTAGCACTTCTTTCTGCACCGCAGGCGGTACTGCCTTACCAAAAGTGGCTAGCTTAATGTAACCACCTTCCATGCCCTGTGTGTAAACTTGAGCATGCCATTTGCCGTCACGAACAGATTGAACAATTTTTTTGTAGAAGGGACCCCACTCTAAACAAGGGCCGGTGAGCCATCCTTTCGGGGCAAGCTCGTGTCCATCCGTATAGAAACCACACGAATAAACGCCCAGACGTTCACAGGTTGGCAAAACGGTATTTTGATTGTCCTGGGCATGGGCAATGACATCGCAATGTGTTTCATAAAGGCTTTTGATGGCATCAGCTTCGAGGGCCGGATCGGTCCAGTTGTTGATCCAGATTACCTGGGTTGTCACTTTCGGATTAACGGAGCGCGCTCCCATCGTGAAGGCATTAACCGCCTGTAAAAGCGGCGGTACGGGGTGCGCTCCCACAAAACCAAGCTTGTTCGTTTTGGTCATATGACCGGCAACCATGCCGGCGAAATACATCGGTTGATACTGGTGCGAAAAATAAGTACTCAGGTTGGGGGCTGTTTGAAAGCGGTTGATTTGCATGAAATCAACATCCGGATGCCGTGATGCAACACGCAATGCCGGTTCCAAAAAGCCATAAGAAGTGGTGAAAATAAGCTTGTTTCCCTGCCCAATCAGACGCTCCAGCACCCTTTCGCACTCAGCACTTTCCGGCACCTTTTCGACTATCGTTGTCTGAATTTGACCAGGCATTTCTTTTTCGAGGTAAAGACGCGCTTTGTTATGTGCAAAGTTGAAACCGTTGTCGGTAACCGGACCAACCGTAATAAAGCCTACTTTGAAGGGGAGTTCTGAATCTTTCGCCAGCAAACCTTGACTTGTAAACGAACTGCAAAAAATGGCAACGACAAATAATTGCCATTTCGCACGCCGAAAAGATCTGAGGCACTCGTAAATGTGTTTCAACATAATTAACCAGTGTTAAGCGCGGGGAGAGGGTTTCTGCTCTTCGCCGGAACGCCAACTTTTCGTTGTCATAAACATTCCGCAAGTGAGCTAATAAGGAGCTATGAGAAATATAAGGAGGCTATGGTAGCCTTCCCATTGATCAAGATTCCGAGCAACTATAGCATTGGCATGCGGCGTCTCGTTTTATCCTCTCGTTTGGTTAAAGAATGATCGTTCAATCACCGCATGTCCGACCCGTCCATGGTTCAAGGCTGGACAGGCCAGAAGCTCTGGAACTGGAACTAGTATCAATAACCAAAAAATTTGGCCCACTTGTTGCCAATGACAATATCAGCTGCCGTATTGCAGGCGGCGCTGTGCATGCGTTTTTGGGAGAAAACGGTGCCGGCAAATCGACGCTTATGAAAATCGTTTGCGGCTACTATCAGCCGGATGCAGGCAATATTCTGCTTAATGGCAAGAAAATCACCTTCGCCTCACCCGATCAAGCCAGACAACTGGGCATCGGAATGGTGCACCAGCAATTTACGCTCGTACCGTCCATGACCGTTTTAGAAAATGTTTTGCTGGGTGATGCCAGAACACCTTTTGTTCTCAATTTGAAGCGTGAAGCGGAACGAGTTTCAGCCAAGGCAAATGAAATTGGCTTTCGATTCGACGTCAATACTCCTGTATGGCGTTTGAGTATGGCCGAGCGCCAGAAAGTCGAACTGTTGAAATTACTCTGGCGTGACACCCGCATTATTGTCCTTGATGAACCGACATCGCAATTGGCTCCTTTTGAAGCCGAGGACATTTTGCAAACTGTGCAAACACTTGCTCAGGCAGGGCGAATCGTTGTTCTGATTACGCACCATCTCGATGAAATAATGCGCTTTGCAGAACGCATCACCGTGCTTCGCAAAGGCAGGTGCGTTGCCGATGTTATGGCAAATGCCATCCAGGCAGACGAATTGGCCCGCCTCATGGTTAACGATTTGCCTCCTTCAACACGGGTGCACAAATCTATAAAGGTATCCGAG
>CAJCIF010000129.1 GCA_903970355.1 Actinomycetota bacterium | reverse complement strand
CTATAGGCGATCGACCGGAAGCGGTTGTGCCAAAGACAACTTCCACGCCTTCTGCAACAAGCTGGTCAACCATCAAAGTGCTAGCGGCCCTTTCAGAAATCGTCGTTTCCTCGCGTGTCGTTGCTCAAACAACCGAACTTCTCGTATGCGACATTATCCTATGCCGGGCTTACGAAATCGATTATGGGTTAAGCGCCAAATTCCGCAATCAAATCAAGGAAAATCTGGCCATAACGTTCCAGTTTTCGAGCGCCCACGCCAGGAATCCGATTCATTTGGGAAAGGCTCGTTGGTTTAGAGTGGGCCATTTCAAGTAATGTACTGTCGTGAAAGATAATGTAAGGAGGAACGTTAGCTTCACGGGCAAGCGCCAATCGCCTTTCACGCAGAGCTTCAAAGAGCTCTTCTTCGACTTCATCAGCAAACGCTTTTTGCGATGATTCCGGTTTACGTTCTTTTGGAGATGCTTTCTTCTCTATGCGGCGCAGTGATATTTCCTTCTCACCCTTGAGAATAGCCATCGATTCTTTATTGAGCTTGAGGCTGCCATGCCCTTCGACGTCAACCGATAAGTATCCACCTGCGATGAGCTGTCTGAATATTGCGTGCCATTCAGCTTTATTGAATTCTTTGCCGACTCCGAAAGTTTTGAGTTGATCGTGGTGCCAATCTTTTACACGCGGTGTTAATTTGCCGGTTAGTATATCGATTAGATAACCAACGCCAAATGTCTCGCTCGTTCTATAAACTGCCGAAAGTGCTTTCTGTGCGGCTACGGTTCCATTCCAACTGATGGGCGGTGTAATGCAGTTGTCGCAGTTATTGCAGGAGGAAGGTGGATTCTCACCGAAGTAACTAAGAACTATGCTTCTTCTGCAAAGTACGCTTTCGCAATATCCAAGCAATGCTTGAAACTTTTGCAATTCAATTCGCTTTTGACGATCGTCGAGTTCTGACGATTTGATGCGTGACTGCGTCTCAATTACATCAGATAACCCATACAGCAACATGGCGGTGGAGGGCAAACCATCTCGTCCGGCTCTGCCTGTTTCCTGATAATAACCTTCAAGGGTGCGAGGAATATCCAGGTGAGCAACGAATCGCACGTTTGGTTTATCGATGCCCATCCCAAATGCAATTGTTGCCACCATTACGATCTTTTCTTCTCTGATGAATCTTGTTTGATTTCGTTCTCTTACTTTCGCATCCAGACCGGCATGATAGGGCAAAGCTTTGACACCACTCTTTGCCAACCATTCCGCTATCTCTTCAACGCGATTGCGTGTTTGACAGTAAATGATACCGGCATCGTGAGAATGTTCTTGTTGTATGAATGAAAGCAATTGTGATTTTGGATCGTTTTTTTCTTGCACTCGATAGGTGATATTCGGCCGATCGAAACCAGAGATGAAAAGCTCAGCATTCCGTAAGGAGAGCCGATCAAAAATATCATTGCGGGTCGGGCCGTCTGCCGTGGCTGTTAAAGCAATCAGCGGTACTTCTGGAAATCGTTTTGCTAAAACATAAAGTTCGGCATACTCAGGACGAAAATTATGTCCCCATTGAGAAACGCAGTGCGCTTCGTCGATTGCGAAAATGGAAATGTCGATCTGCGAAAGGAGATCTTGAAACCATTCTGTCATGACACGTTCTGGTGCTACATATAGCAAATCAAGTCGACCGTTACGCAGATCTTCTTCTATAAGACGAGACTCTTTATAGTCAAGGCTGGAGTTGAGAAAGGCCGCATTCACACCGCTTTCTCTTAAGGCTTCAACTTGATCCTTCATTAAAGCGATAAGCGGAGAGACAACAATACCGGTGCCCGGTCGAACAATGGCCGGAATTTGATAGCAAAGCGATTTGCCACCACCGGTTGGCATCAAAACAACTGCATTCCGGCCCGCTATGACATGATTGATAATTGCTTCTTGCAGTCCGCGAAATCCACTAAAGCCAAATATTTCTTTCAGTACTTGCTTTGAATTTTTTGGCACAAAGCCATGGCTTGCGGCCGTAAAAACGTTGGTCTCCAAATATTCAGCTCCGAAAGTCAATATCAACTTTATAGGCCCAGCGTGACAATATGGTGGCAACTCAGCATTAAACTCGCCTCATTGGTGTAGTTGTTTATCTGAACCATATACGAAGAGCTTACGATCGGCTTGCATGATGGGGACGCTAATGATTGGGGCGAATGATGCGGGCGCTAATGATTGGGGCGTGCCAATGTAGGGGCGGCTTTAGCCGCCCGTTATATTTGGCGGGCGGCTAAAGCCGCCCCTACATTTACGGGCACGGGATTTACGATCAAACGAACCCACCAACATTACGGTGTTAATCGGTTGCGGTCGCGCGGGAATAATGCGGCTTGTTTGGTGGAAGCTAAGCCGAGCAATTGCTTGGCCAGTCGTTCCAATCCAATTGCCAGGCCGCCATGTGGTGGCATACCGAATCGGAAGCACTGCAAATAATCGAGGTAAGATTCCGGATTCAATCCCCGGCCTTGCATCGATTCAATTAACATATTGGGCTCGTGAATACGTTGACCGCCGGTTGTAACTTCGACACCACGAAAGAGCAAGTCAAAACTTTTCGTTAGACTTAGCTTGCCGCTCTTGTCGGTCATTGGCATTGCATAGAATGGCCTGACGGTGCGGGGATATCCTGTTATGTAGATAAACTCCGATTGCCATTCTTTAGCAGCATATTCGCAAAGCAAACGTTCCGCTTCCGGATCGAGATCTGGTTCGGCTTCTTCATTTTTCCAACTCAATTTACGCAACAGCAATTCGATGGCATCCACATATTGTATTTGTGGAATGCTTTCGAACTTGGGAATTTTGGCATCATGCAACGATAGTTCAGCTGCGCAAAATTCTTCCACTGAATTGAACATAGATTGCAGGAGACGAGTTTGCAAGGTCAGGAGATCTTGCTCGTTTTCTATAAAACCCATTTCCAAGTCCATGCTCACATACTCGTTTAAATGACGAGTAGTGTCATGTTCTTCTGCTCGGTAAACAGGACCAATTTCGAATACGCGTTCAAACACCCCGACCATAATCTGTTTATAAAATTGAGGACTTTGGGCCAGGAAAGCTGGTTTACCGAAGTAGTCGAGACGAAATAGCTGTGCACCGCCTTCAGTGCCAGTCGAGACAATTTTGGGTGTGTGTATTTCGACGAAACCGTCTTTGTTGAGGAAAGTCCGAAAGGCATTGCAAAACACAGATTCTATCTTGAATATGCTCCTTACCTTTTCGTTGCGTAAAGTGAGTGGTCTGTAGTCGAGCAAAGTTGGCAGTGATATGGCATCCATTTTCGAGCTCTTTGCGATCTCAACAGGCGGTGGTGATAGATGCTCAGACAAAAGCTCGAGTTTTTCGGCGGCAATTTCAAATGCGTCCGTTCGCTTGGGCAATTGATTCACAGTTCCCTGAATGCGAACAGGCATTTCGAGAGTTACATCTTTGACAAGCGTTGCTGGTTCACCACCGTTAACGACGGCTTGAAAAATACCGGCTCGGTCGCGAATGACGAGAAACGTCAGTCCGCCCATGCTTCTAATAGTCTGAACATGTCCATGCAGAGAAACTTGTTTCCCTGCGTAGGCACCGATTTCGCTGCTCAAGATACTCATAATTTGCTCCAAATAAAATGACCGCAGTTTTGGGGACTGCGGTCATCGTGACTTTTGCATTAGGTGTTACTTATGCCGTCCTTCTAACCGCAAGAGAAAAGTCATTATTATCATTATTAGAGACGAATGATGATTTCATTGGACAGTTCTCGTTGGGTTTTCCGGCGACAGATTTCCGATGTTAGCGGCAAGCTTATGCGATGTCAATGATATGTTGCGTGACTCAAACCTTTTTGCTTTTTTGATTCCCTAATGTAATGACACAGGTTTTGGAAAAGAAAACTTTGCCCTCCTCTAGACGATCGCCATATGGAACGAGTATAGGAGCCGGTACGCGAGTCTCAATGACGGTGTTCACGACCAGGCAATTAGCGCCATCTATTTTATGGAAGGCCAGTCCATGCAGTTCTGGTGGATTGACAAAAAAGCCACCATAAGAAGATTGACTGACAGTTTGTTCGACAACATGCGCAACCTGATTTTCATCTGCACCACTGGTAGCAGCTTGCGCACCAGCAATAGCAGCATTCATACAAACCTGAATATTGTAGTTTCTTGCCAGATACATGGTTGTGACATTGGCAAAGAGAAGTCCCAGAACGCTCAATAAGAGAACAGCGATGGTTAGCTGTAAAACACCATAGCCTCTGGAGGAACGATGTTTCAAACGGACGTTTCGTATGTGATTATGGTGCAGTTGCTTCAACTCCGCTCAATTCTCCAAGATATGGTAATTCGCGATACCGTTCTCCGTAATCAAGTCCATAACCTACGACAAAGAGATCGTTGATGGTGAAGCCTACATAATCTGCTCGAACAGGAACAACTCTTCGACTTGGTTTATCGAGAAAGGAAGCGATCTTTAGAGAAGCAGGCTTGAATTGTCCCTCTAAATAGTCCAGAAAAAATCTGGCTGTTCTTCCTGAATCGACTATGTCCTCCACAACTAGAATATGCCTATTAAAAATGTTTGGTAACTCAAGATAGGGTGTTTGTATCTGCCCGCTGCTCTCGCTGGCGCTCCCATAGCTTGCCAGGCGCACAAATTCGACTTGTAAGGTGTCATCTGTTTCGATGTTACGAACGAGATCGGCGAGGAAGCAGAAAGCGCCTTTCATAACCCCGATTACGACAGGTCGGGGTAATTTGCGGTAATCTTCCGAAATCTCTCCCCCCAGTTCCTTAACACGTGTTTGAATTTGCTCAGCGGAATAGAGTTGTTTGATCTTTGGCAAGCCCAATGTCCCTCAGGGTTACTACAGTTCGTGCCGCTAAAATAGCAGGTTGCATGCTAAGACGCAGGAAATATGTACATCAGGATATAACATGTCGTTAGACCTAGCTACCTGGACGGAACTTCTGCCTGTACTGCGAGAGAATTCGGCACTCTGGTCGGCCGGGATGAAGCAGGATGTTTACAAGGAGTATTTGTTCCGTCAAATCAATCATGCCTGGGCTCGGCGACACTTCCGATATATGGTTTTCAGAGATCACGGTCGGATCGTTTCAAGCTGCAAATTGTACGATTTGAAATTCTCATCACGAGGGCACACCTATTCTTTTATTGGAATAGGTGCGGTCTTTACCCAGAATGCATTTAGAGGGCATGGCTATGCCAGGAAAATGCTTGAGGAAGTGATGAAGCTGGCAAGAAAGGAAGAACGGGCTGGAATCTTGTTGTACTCCGATATCGGCGACAGCTTCTACACAGAAATCGGCTTTGAACCGATCGGTGCACTCGAATTCACAGTTTATCTGGAGCCCTCCGATCTGGTCGATGCTGTGATCACACCACATGTGGAAGAGCCTGATGGTGCAGACGTCCATCATTTGAAACCGATCTTTTCTGAAGAAACGATTTCGGAAATAGTGACAATACATTCGCGTTGGTTGCGGAGACAACCGTTGGGTATTGTGCGAGACAAAGACTATATGTATTACAAATTGGGAAGAGAAAGATTCCTTCATTTGCATTCGACCTTAAGTTGGCCGGCTATTCAAATAATGAATGTCCGTCACTCTGCAGAAGAATGTGGTTATGCTCTTTATGAAGAATCCGGTGCTACCTTGCGAGTATTCGAAGTAATTGGTTCAGAAGAGAGCTGCAAAATACTCTGGCAGCAGATTTACGACAGAGCTGTTGCCAAAAAAGTCAAACGAATTCGCGGATGGGAAGGCGCAGTAACAGATTTTGCACCAGGATTCAAATTTACCGAAATTACAAAAGGTAATTCGGACGGAAAGATCTATTCCTTCGAGCGGAATTGGGGCGTGCCTATGTTAATGCCCTTCACGCCGGAAATGGAAATGTGGGAGACGGTGTTTCCGTGTCCGTTATTGGAAATAGATCATTTTTAGAATGTGTCCATCGTTGGTGGGCATGGCAGTGCCATGCCCCTACGTTAGCGCCGTTAACCGCCGGGTGTCGTGGTGTAGGGGCGGCTTTAGCCGCCCGTGAACCAACATCATTCCTGCGCATTCGAATGCACCGAACCTGGCTGGAGACATTAACCGCCGGGGGTGGTAGTCTTGGCGGAGCCGTTGCTCAATTTTCCCGATGTGTCATAGACATCGATGGCGGCGAAGAATTCCAGATCCGGTTTGATTGTTTTGGCATCGCCGACAACGCAGATAATGACGTTGTCGAGATCTATGTGCTTGCGAGCTACTCGTCTGATGTCGTCTGTGGTGACGGCTAGAATGCGATTCACATAGGTTTCCATGTAATCATCCGGCAATTCGAATAAGCGCTGTTCCAGTAATCTTTGCGCGAGACCGGATTGTGTTTCCAAACCAAGTTGGTAGGAGCCGGCCAAGAACGATTTTGCATCGCTCATTTCTTTCTCAGACACTTTGACGTTGCGCAATCTGTCTAATTCGTAAAGGAACTCTTGCAATGAAGGCGCTGTAACTTCAGAACGCACTTCCGCTTCTGCTGCAAAGGCACCTTTCTGTTTGTGTGCTCCTACAGAACTATAGGCACCATATGTATAGCCTTTATTTTCACGAATGTTCAAAAAGAGTCGGGCATTACCGGCGCCACCAAGTATTTGGTTGGCAACGACCATCGGAAAATAGTCCGTGTCTTTTTTGTCGATCGAAATATTGCCTAACTTAATTGACGATTGAACTGAACCTGGTCTATCAACAAGATAGATCTTTCGGCCATGTTGAACGGGCAAGTCGGCTTGTTTAAGTACTTGGGCAGTGCCAGGCTTCCAATCTTTTTCAAATTTGGCTGAAATCAACTCTTTCATTTTGGCGGGATCGAAATCGCCAACGACAACTAGATCCGAGATGTTGGGCAGATAGTTATCCTTGTGGAAATTGACCAGATCCTGGCGGGTGATTTTCTCCACTGTCTCTTTAGTAGGTGCAACTACTGAATAAGGATGATTGCCGAAAGTGACTTTGTTGAATCGTTCATCAAGGAGAAAATCAGGTTCGCTTCGTTTGATAGCCAACTCTTGAATCAAATTTGTTTTCTTCAATTGCAATTCGTCTTCCGGGAAACTCGGATTCAGAATGACATCAGCGAGGATATTGAAGAGACGATCTTGATACTTCGACAAAGCGGAGCCTGATACAAGTGTGTTGTCCACATCGGACCCGGCACTCAATCCGCCCCCGATAAAGTCAACTTCGTCTGCAATCTCTTTGCTCTTCTTCGTTTTGGTACCTTCGGTGATCATGTCTGCCGTCATGCTTGTTAATCCAAGCAATGCAGGTTGATCGGAGCTGGTTCCAACTTTCATGCCTATGTTTACGGTAATGAAAGGAACTCGATGGTCTTCAACCAGTTGCACATCGAGCCCATTGGATAGTTTGTAGGAGGTAACTTTCGGCATGACAAAGGCACGAGGTGGTGGCAAAGTAGGAGCTTTCTTTCGCCACGTTTCAGCTTGCTGAGATTGCGGTGCTGTTTGCCCTTCACCTTGTACTTGCTTAAGAGCTTCCTTGGCAGGACTTGTCTTAGCGGGTGTTGCCGTATTAGGAGTGTTTTGCTCCAGGGCTAGACCCGGCAGTCCAGCTTGATAGACAACGACTGGAACGACAGCCAGTATCAAACTGAAGAATTTAAATTGTTTGCGCTTCATTGGTGCTCTCCGACTTGCAATCTAGTTGTTAAAGGCTGTCTTTTTCGGTTCGGACGGTTTTGGTATCACGTCTACTGTGGTGGCACCTTCTCTGGTGAAGATCTTCTTGGCCACTCGTTGAACGTCTGCTGCCGTAACTTTGTTGTACTTCTCAATGTCTTTGTCGAACGCGTACGGATCACCATAAAAGGATGTGTACTCAGCTAAGAGTTCGGCTCGGCCTAGACTTCGCTGCAGCGATACATAACTACCGGAGGAAAAGAGCGAACGCATAATTTGGTTTTTCGCTTTTTCAAGTTCCGTATCTGATACCGGTTCAGTTTTCAGTTTCTCGATTTCGCTCCAGAGGCTTTCCCGAACTTTATCGGCAGTGGTATCAGGCTTAAGAACAACAAAAGCTTCGAAACCTGATGGTCCGCGTCTTTCGTCGTA
>CAJCIF010000128.1 GCA_903970355.1 Actinomycetota bacterium | reverse complement strand
TGCTCTTCCGATCTGGACGCGATTGATTCGCTTTAGTAATTGGCGCAGCTAGCTTGATCTGCTCGGAAGTGGCTCAGTGAGCCGCATGCGTTCCGCGATTGTCGGTGCCTGCACGAGATCCGTTGTTAACTTCAAACCCATCTCTTAACCGATGAAATGCTGGTTCGCACAGTTAACATTAAAGTCTGACAAAATATCCGTCATCTCTTGATAGAATCTTTTTCGCCTGGTGAAAGCTCCGAAGTAATGCATTCGATCCCATAGATGGGTCCGCATTACGCGGTCCGGCATTTACTGGCTTCCGTCGTCGTTCTCTCTCTTGTTCGTACACCATTCACTTCCTTCATTTCCTTTCTCTCCCAACTCCTTCAATCCCTCGCTTTCGTTCTGCAGAACCTACTCTCTTATCGAAAGCGCTCATTCAAATTTCATATCCACTGGTTAGGGTTCATTAGAGTCCCTGGAGGCATTAGTGATTGACGATGTTCATTATCACGAGCTACTTAAAAACAGCCAGGAACAATTTAGCCAAGGATCGCGCGAGTCTGTCTGACAGCATCCTCGCAGTTCTAAGAGTCTGTAGCGGACTTCTCAGCCCGCGGCAGCGAACAATACTGAATCGCGAACTGTTAGGTTATCTGCCCGACGAGGTTGGTGACATTCTGGCAGCTACCGGTGAAGGAGTGGGAGGCATTGAAAGCCTACCGCTACATCGATTCCTTATGGGCTATTGGGTGCCGTTGGCAAAAGCGGAATTGCCTGGATGGTTTTCATCCGGATATGTCGTAGAAGAATGCATCTTCTATAACTTTGGCATGTGCGAATTGGAATCAATCCTAGACAAAGTATCCATTTCCGAAGCCACATGGGTTAGTGTCATTTTCGATGAATCGAACAAACGCTGCTTCATGTGCCGCACGAGCGAATTGAAAAATCTCTACGATCGCTCCCGTCGCAATATGTGCGAAATTGTGGACGACATCATCAAAGAAATTCGTGCCCCCAAAGCCGTCTGGGGTGCAATCTAGGTTAGGCACCGCATGTGGTGCAACAAATTCGGATCAGAACGTCCCATGATGGGATGGTTCTGGTGTGCGGAAGCCATTTTGGATTGTCGGACAGAGGTTTTTAGGGCGGAACGCCTCGTTATAAATTGCTATGATCACTCCCGTCTGAAACAAGTTTTCAATGGGAGGCGGCCCCCGCATGCAAACTGACTGGGACTTGCGATATCAACAAGCCGACACCCCCTGGGACAACGGCAATCCTTCAGTACATTTGAAGAGCTTTTTGAGTGAAGGCAAAGTTAAACCATGCCGGGCACTTGAACTTGGATGCGGAACCGGAACAAACGCCATATTTCTGGCTCAATTGGGCTACGAAGTAACCGCAGTAGACCTTTCACCAACGGCCTTGGAGCGTGCTCGTGAAAAGGCTCGCCAAGCCAAAGTGAAAGTAAATTTCCTTGAGGCTGACGTTACTGCTTTGCCAGATCTCGGTGGGCCGTTTCCGTTCGTTTTTGATAGAGGAACTTATCATGTTGTTCGCAAAATAAATCTTGCCGGTTTCCAAAAAATGCTCACTGAGATGGTCGCGCCTTCAGGTTTTTATCTGGTACTGGCAGGTAATGCAAATACAGATGCTCCTCCCGATAAAGGTCCTCCGACGGTACGTGCCGGAGACCTCAGTTTCGAACTTGAGTCTGATTGCTTTGATCTTCTCGAACTGAAGCAATCTGTCTTCGATGGCGTGAAGATTGATGGCATAGATTTTGCCCCGCTATCATGGACGGCAGTTTTACAGCGTCGCGAACATAATCGATAAAGCTTTAGACTTGGTCATGCGAATAGATCGCACAATCTTCAGCTTCGATATATTCTTCATCTTGAGGTGTCGTGTCATCAATAGCAAGTCTTTGCTCGTAAGCAAGCCTTTGTTCGTAGGCTAACGTTTCAGCTTCATTTGGCAGTTCACGCACAGAATATTTTCCAGAGGAAAGTGCCTGGAGGAAGAAAGCAGCCACTACTGAGAAGATTGCGCCGGCACCCAGAATACTAAGTAAGTTTGAGGAATTCAGTACAACGTTTTCTTTTACGATTGCGATTTCTTGCGGATGCGCAGAAGAATCAATTTGTTCGAGTGGTCGATCTGAAACGGTATTCTTTGCTGCCCCGGAAGTATGTTTGCGGTTATGCGAAAAACTAGCTGATAACGGATACGTAATGACATAACGTGCCGTGTCATATGCTTTCCTGGGACGATCGACATTTAATTCGTCTGCCTGGGCACATTGAGCCAAGCAAGACAAAGCTATAGCTAGAATAAAAGCCATAAACATTGTTTTGTGCATTTACCGTCAAAACCAATCTCTATTTCTAACTTACCAAGCCATGCCTGTACAGTAAATACGCGAAATGGCGTATGCTCCCATGGGCGCCGCACCCACAAAGTAAATTCTGAATTCACCTTGCACAGACCTTCGAGGTTTTATCTATTCTCTTCCAAACTCGCATTTTGTTCCATTGCCCTTTGCAGAATCCATATTGTTCGTAATTGCAGCAAAGTTCGGACGCGAAACCGTATTTACATAAACATTCAAATAACCAGCCAGAGCCAGTGTTATTAGAACAATCATCCTGAATCAGTACGAGTTTAGGCTTGTACTTATTCAAATCTTCGCGGAGTTCAGAAACTACCATTTGCTCTTTAAGATTTATGGTTTCGATTTCTGGTCCACCACCTGCCGTAATTCGCATGTGTTCAAGCATAACAAGAGGGAAAAGGAAAAAATAGCGCGATGCCATTTGACGATTGAGGCTGAGAAGCGAAGGATAAGCGTCAGGCAGCGACCCAGACAAGATCATTACTGGATCGCCAGGTTGTGTCTCTTTGCTGATAATTGCTCTGTCTTCGCCTAAGTCCTGATAGGAGAAATTTGTACGGACTGCAACCCATGGTAATAGGACCATGCAAACGCAGGCACACGCTTTTATTAGATCAATTGTTCTGCTCGATGACACACGCCTTGTTCCGAAAAGGACTACGGCTAGCGGTACCAATCCAAGCAGCATAGGTACGGCGTGGTTGAACCAGAACTTCATCTGTAATACGAATGCTAAATAGCCGCCGATCACACTTAGAATCAAAGGATATACAACTGAGTTGCTTGGCCGCCTCAATTCTTCTTGGGGAATGAAGAAAAAGAGTATAAGAAAGAGTGGAGTAATACCCATGATCAAAGGCATTGTGAAAGCCACGAGATAATCGCTATCGTAAGCAGAGTAGCCTTGCAATATTAAGGGCAGCCAGCGGTGCAGGAATTGATATTTCGATTCTGCTGGTGCCACCAAAATCGCAGCGACATATATGAACGTGGATGCTAGCAACGCTATTAATTCAGGAGAAACAAGTGGTCTCCAGGAACGGCTTATGATTAGCCAGAATGCTTCAAGAAGTCCAAGCACAATCAAATATTGGGGTTTTAGTGCAAGCGCAATGCCGGCAAATATTCCAATACCAATTGCAATCATTGAGTTCAACTTTGCATGATTCCACCGCCTCCAACGTACGAGAATGAAAGGGAAAAAGGCGATGCAGAAGAGATGTTCTCTTTGCCCAAATTCGCCCCAGACGGCGCAAATCAAATTGATGAGCATCAGTCCGATGAGAAGGCCGTTTTTGGTATTTTGATCAACTTCGGAATTCTTCAAAACAAAATAGGAGGCGATCCAGGCCCAGATGCAGGAAAGGAAAACGCAACTGAAGAATGCCAATATAGGATCTATGGAAAGCCAGCGACTTACAAGCGCCGGGATCATGCTGATATAAAAAATGAGTGGTGGATTCAGGTCCACGAAGTCAACGTATGGAATTTTTCCATCGAGAAGAAGCTGGCCGGTTCTCACATACATCGCACAATCGTGGTGGATTTTCCAGGGAATTTCGCCCAGAATCATGACCATTGTGAGAACGCCGAAAAAGATGGATATGGAAATCGCATGCCGATCTTCGATGCGAGAATCTAAAACTAAAACTGCGATCGCAAGAAGAGCAAGGCAGAGTTCTATGAAGAGCAACCCTGTTGGAGTTCCGCCTGTGAAGGCTAACGAATGAATACTAAAAAAGAGCAAGAGCTGGCTAGCAACAAACATTGCTAAACTCCAATAAGGAACTTATGTGCCACTAAATACAATGAATACTAAGCAGTTCCAAATTCAGTATAGGTAAAAAAATTTGCAGCGTAAATAAGCAGATCCGCGTACAAATTAAGTGACAAACCCTATTCAGTTCCCAGGGTATTTCGCCTTCACGATCCAGTAAGCTTTAACGATGTCCACAACTTCTTGGCAGCAAATTGATGAGGTATTGAAAATGACAATTGCCATTGAGGGAGTCACGATTCCGGATAGCAAAATGGCTCGCGAAATCACTGCTCTAGTGCAAGAGACTGAATCGACTTTGCTCTTTCATCATTCCAGCCGAGTCTATTATTTCGCAGCACTAGCTGGTAAACAGCGCGGACTAAAATTCGATGCCGAGTTGCTTTACGCCGGAGCAATGTTTCATGATATGGGTTTAACAAAGAAGCACAGCAGTGCTAACCATCGATTCGAAGTAGATGGAGCAAACGTGGCTCGTGATTTTCTAAAGAGTCATCATATTTCAGAGCAAGATGTACAAACGGTTTGGACTGCCATTGCCCTGCATACCACACCGGGAATTCCTGAATTTATGGATCCAATCATTGCACTGCTAACTAACGGCGTAGAGATGGATGTGTTGGGCATTAACTACGATGGATACTCAAAAGAAGAACTTAAATACATTGTCGAAAAACATCCTCGTCCGGCTCAATTCAAAGAAGAAATTATCCAGACCTTTTACGACGGGATTAAGCACAAACCTGCCACCACATTCGGAAATGTGAAAGCAGATGTGCTCGCCGACAAAGATCCGAATTTCCAGCGCATCAATTTTTGCGACATGATTCGCAACTCCAAGTGGTCAGGCTAACCTTTTCGAGTGCGTAGCCGTGTGAAAAATTCCAGACACTTCAGTGAAGAAGTAACTAAGACCCTCATGTTCGCCCAACAAGAAGCGCACCGGTTGGGTCATGATCCCGTAGGCCCTGAGCACATCTTTCTCGGCTTGATTGCTGCTAACGCAGACGAAATTTCAAAAGCCCTTAAATTGAAAGGCATAAGCCTGGATCGTGCTCGCGATGAAGTCGAGAAACGTCTTCTTCGAAAATCGAATACCGAGATTCCTCAACTGATTGAAATAAGTGGTGATGCAAAGCGCGCTTTGAAGCAATCTTGTGAAGAAGCAAAGAAGCTTGGTCATAACTACGTTAGTACGGAGCATCTGCTCTTGGCACTAATAGCCGATCCGAACGGACCCGTGCCACGCATATTAGAGCAATTTGGTGAGACGCCTTGCAGCATGACCAAGAAGGTAACCGGGAAAATGAATTTACTGACTTCAGAAACAGAGCGTTCGTAAAATCGTCCATGGTTAACTGCCCCGATCTTGTTTGGGGCGATGTTCCGAAATTTGAGCTTAATTCGGATGATCTCACTTGAGCTGAAATCGGATGATCCGAACACGACATACTAATACATATAATAAGATTACGAAAAAAAGAAAATACAGCGAAGCCGGGAAGGGTTGCCCCCGGCTTCGCTAATAGAGTTTAAGCAATGATGTAACAAGGAAACTGGAGAGGAGTGACTCCCCCTGGTTTCCTTCCCACATCACTAGCTTTGTTGGGCTTTTGCGCGTGCAACTTTGCCGGTCAGCATCGTTGCGGTTTCGTCGAAGTTCTCGCCGGTCAGGATTGCGCCGCTCATGATCTCGTCAGTCTGCGCTTCAGTGAGGAAGGCAAACATGTAGAAAATCTTGAGTTTCGGCAGGAAATAACGGACCGATTCGATCTGCGTGATGTAAGGAACGATCACGGGTTGGGCCTGCGTAGACCAGACATTTGTTGGAAAGACGAATAGAGGTGACTTCTCATGGTCTTTGAATTCGCCGAGCACCTGGTTCAGGATCAGCACGCACCACTTTCCGCGAGCCTCCGGCAATTCGAATACGCCGTTGATGGCCGGACCGAGTTCGCCTTGAGGAGCGCTTGCCTCCAGCAATTCGAATTCCTCGCATTCCCGCACCAGATCATAGTCATAGTTGTAGGGATCCCAGGCGACCGGAGTGACGAGATACGGATTTACCGCCTCGAATGCTTCCAGCTTCAGTGTGGCTGCATCAGTTTCTCCGAAGAGTTCTCGAACCTGATCGGGTCCGAAAGTGTTGAGCAAAGCTGTACTGCTTTCTGCTTCGCCGGTTGTTGGTTTGGCTGTCACACGCCATCTATTGATGGTGAGTTTGTGCCGTTTTTCAATTCGTTGTTCAGTACCGATCATCTCGATAGTCTCCATTCTTAGATTGAAGTCAGGTTGAAGTTTTAGACTTTGAAGCTCAGTCAAAGCCCGGAAGTTTGGTCGAAAACTTTTCTGAATTCCACTTGCAGTCTTAGGTACACCAGCAAGAAAGCTGAGGCAAATGAGTCAGTTAAGTAATCTGACTGTGTTTCTGGTGTAGTAATTCCTAAAAGGCGAGAGGGAAGAAAAGTACCAAAACCGTAGATTTTTTCTTGTTTGCAAAGCAATGGAAATGCGCTACTAATGGGGAAAAAGAGGCAAAAGCGAATACGTATAAATACTGATGATCTCTCCATTTACACTTGAGCAGACCATCGCTAAGTGACTACGATCAACCACTTTTGTTGTTGTCAAGTAGACCATCAAATGCGGCTTTCTAAAGATCGCACTGAAATAGAAAGTGGTGGCATACCGTTGTCCGGTGCCACCACTTGTATTTATGAGTTTCTAATTTCTACTGATCGAATTCGATCATGTAGCCATCCGGGTCGATCAGGCGCATGTCCTTCTCGCCCCACGGACGAACTTCCGGTGGACCTTCTGGTTCGAAACCACGATTCTTCAAAGATCTGTACATATCGTCGAGATCTTCGGTGTCGATTTCGATGTGGAATTGCATTTGTGAAACTCCGGATAGAAGTCCGATTCTTCCCTTGCCGACGCGCACCATTGCAAATTGATGATCGCCATCGCCACGAATAGGAATGACTACTTGTGCGCCTGGAATCCGCGAATAGAAATCCAGACTTTTATGAATGTCCTTAACGTGAAGCGTTATACCGCCCAGTGTGTTGGTTAGTGCTTTAGTTGCCATGTTTCACCTCCTAGTTGAGAAACGCGTCTTTGTGCTCAGCGCACCAGTGCGAAAAAATTTCACCTTTGCTGCCGGTTACCTGTTCGAGATCCGGTGTTTGGCTGGCGAATTGCCCCTTTTTCATGTGCTCCCAGAAGGCCGCCAGCCCTTCAACTATGGAACCTGGCAATACGCCCAGTTCCTTTAGCCGTTCGGCGGCAGTCGCGGTCGGAACGTCCACGCACTCAAGGGGTTTGCCAATTTCCTTTGAGATGACCTTTACTTGTTCCGGTACATTCATCAGTTCCGGACCAGTGAGGCTGTAGATTTTTCCTTCGTGGCCTTCGCTTGTTAGAGCGACTGCCGCTACGGTTGCGATGTCCTTCGGGCTGATGGGAGCAACCTTGCCCTCACCAGTTGGATTGAATACTTTGCCAGCCGATTTTATGGATTCACACCATTGATAGGTATTTGTCATGAAAGCGCCTGGACGTACAAACGTCCATGGAATGCCCGATTTCTCCACGAGCAGTTCTTTCTCTCTGTGTATAATGCCAATTTTTGAAAATTCGGATGCTGCTCCCATCGAGGACAGCATCACTATTTGCTTAACGCCGGCCTTTTTAGCCTTTGCAAGCAGCATCGTGTTGGAATGATGATCCTCATCGATTATTAGCGGGAACATGTATATGCGCTCGACGCCTTCAACCGCTTTTTCAGCCGTTGCTTCGTCGCTCAGTTCGCCTATAACACGTTCGATTTTCTGGTCCAGATGCGCAACTTTGCTTTTGTCGCGTGTCACCACCCGTAGTGGCACACCCTTTTTAGCCAGTTGCTTCACTAGTTCACTGCCAACATTTCCTGTGGCACCGGTAATCAGTATCATTCGGTTCTCCTTCTACTTGTCAGTAGTTAATTGACTCGTCACTCATTAATTCTCAGCAAGTTTGTGGCTAGCCATCATGGTTTCGCCCCCTATTTAGTGGTCTTACGCGGAGGTGTGACGCCTGTCATCAGGGTTTTCACTACTCCACTTACGTACTGTTCTGGTGTAAGCGGCTCTTCATGCACTTCGCCCAGGGTCACAAGCAAAAAGGCATAGTGCCAGAGCGCACCGATAAACATTTGAGAGAGAATCTCGCAATTACCGCACTGCAAGCGTCCCAGCTCAACTTCTTGAGAGAGGTATCGTGCAATCATCTGCACGCCTTTTTTTGCTTTCTCAGGACCGCTCATACAAGCTGCTTCGTCGCATTCCTCACGACTGCCGCTCCAATCCATCATCGTTGCCGGAATGATAATAAAGAACTTTTTGACGAGCAAATTGCCAAGGTCATTCAACGTGTCTTCTATTTTGCCTTGACCGACTCGTTCATCTAAATTGATTGGCAACGGTCGGGCCGGATCTTGATCGGCATTCATGGCGGCGCGAAAAAGCGCTTGTTTACTCTTGAAGCGCTTGAACAATATGCCTTGCGATACACCGGCTTGCTCAGCAATTTCAGCGGTGGTTGCATTCAAACCACGACGCAGAAACACTTCCCGTGCGGTTGTGAGGAGCAAGTCATCGTTGATTACTGTTGGGCGAGCCATGATTAAACACTATTAATAAGTGACCACTCACTATCCTAACCCTTCTCAATTCTCAGGTCAAGCTACAGATGTTTGTGCACCGCAATCTATACTAAGCAACTCAACAGCACTTCTTCCTATTGACGATTGTGACCCATCCCCTCATTCTTCCTGGAAATAGTCATCCGCTTGGTGCAACGGTGCATCCGACCGGTGTCAATTTTTCTATTTTTGCAAAAGATTGTGATGCAGTCGAGCTTCTTTTGTTTGATACGCCGGATGCGCCACAGCCACGGCGAATCATTGTGCTCGATCCTAAGCGAAATAGATCCTTTCACTTCTGGCATTGTTTCGTAGAAGGAATTGGTGCAGGACAAATTTATGCTTATCGAGTCTACGGAAAATTTGCACCAGAAGAAGGTTTGAGATTTGACGGCACAAAAGTTCTTTTGGATCCGTATGCTTTAGGTATTGCCAATTGGGACAACTACAGCCGGCGCGCTGCCAGTCTTCCTGGCGACAATTGTTCGCAAGCTTTACGAGGCGTTGTTATCGATCCTGATGTTTATGATTGGGAAGGTGACAGGCATCCGCGCATTCCTTATGCAGAAAGTATTATCTATGAGTTGCACGTCAAAGGGTTTACCAAGAGTCCGTCATCAGGTGTTACTCCGGAGAAGCGCGGCACTTTTGCCGGTCTTATTGAAAAAATTCCCTATTTGAAAGAACTTGGAATCACGGCTGTAGAGCTGCTTCCGGTCCATACGTATGATGAGCAAGATGCACCGCTTGGGTTGCATAATTATTGGGGCTACAGCACGGTTAACTTTTTCGTTCCACATGTGGGTTATAGCTCCACAAAAAATCCGGCGCTTGTGCTCGATGAATTTAGAGACATGGTGAAAGCACTTCATGCCGCCGGTATAGAAGTGATTCTCGATGTTGTCTACAACCACACAGCCGAGGGCACGGATGACGGGCCGACCATTTCCTATCGCGGCTTTAGCAATGATACCTATTACATATTGGATCCGGAAACCAAAAAGTCGCTGAATTTTTCAGGTTGCGGCAATAGTTTCAATGGCAACCATCCCATTGTGAATAACATGATCATGGATTCGTTGCGGTATTGGGCAACGGAAATGCATGTCGATGGTTTCCGCTTTGATCTTGCCTCTGTATTGATGCGTGATTTGCACGGACAAGTTATGGAACGTCCCTATGTTCTCTGGGCTATGGAATGCGATTCCGGCTTGGCTGGCGCGAAATTGATCGCAGAAGCATGGGATGCATTAGGTCTCTATAGTGTTGGCTGGTTTATAAACCGGCAAGACTATTTTGCTGAGTGGAATGGACCATTCCGAGATGATGTGCGAAGGTTTGTTATTGGCGGTGATGACACGGTTCGCCATGTGG
>CAJCIF010000127.1 GCA_903970355.1 Actinomycetota bacterium | reverse complement strand
TAATAAGGGAATGAAAATCGTATATTTAGCGATCTCTGCCTTGATTGCAGCTTTATGGCTGGCTTTTCCGCCTGCCGGTTTTGCCACGACCCTAACTTTGGGTACCGAGTCTGCTTCGGATTTTGAGAAGGCTGAGATAGTTTCCTCGCCCAAACCTATCATTCCGGCTGAGTTGCACGAACATTGTTTCAAGTCCTGCTGCATAGCCAAGTTTCTCATACACGAAGACGGCAAAACGAATGTCCACATAGTCAGTTCGTCTGGTTCGATGGAAGTGGACGAATTGACCCTCGACACTTTAAGAAAGTGGCAGTTTAAGCCGGCGTTGCTGGACGGCAAGCCCGTTGAATCATCCAGAAAAGTAAGAATCGAATTCGAAGTCGAATAGTCTTGCGCTTGTGCGAAGATCTTTTCTAGAGCGTTGCTTTGGGAGGACCTGACATGCCGTTCGATTTGCCTGAGCGAGTTCAGAAATTATGCAGTGCTGTCCGCTCTTTTATGAACGAGCACGTTTATCCAAATGAACCGGTATATGCAAAGCAACAAGCGGAAGCGAGCAACCGTTGGTCGGTGCCACCAATAATTGAAGAGCTCAAAGAAAAAGCACGTGCGCAGAAATTATGGAACTTGTTTTTGCCTGATAGCGAATGTGGTGCGGGCCTGACAAATTTTGAATACGCTCACCTTGCGGAAATTATGGGACGGTCCATGATTGCCTCAGAAATTTTCAACTGCTCCGCGCCGGATACGGGCAACATGGAAGTATTGGTTCGATACGGTACTCCGGAACAGCAAGCGAAATGGCTTAAGCCCCTCCTCGACGGCGAAATAAGAAGTTGCTTTGCCATGACGGAACCAGCTGTTGCATCGAGTGATGCGACGAACATTGAATGTTCCATGGTGAAAGATGGTGACGCGTATGTGGTGAACGGCAGAAAGTGGTGGGCGAGTGGTGCCATGGATCCGCGCTGCAAAGTTGCGATAGTAATGGGCAAAACCAATCCCGGCGGCCCAAAGCATAAGCAGCAATCGATGATTTTGGTGCCGATGGATGCACCGGGAGTAAAAATAGTAAGACCGTTAACCGTGTTCGGATACGATGATGCCCCACATGGTCACGCTGAAGTGACATTCGACGAAGTAAGAGTACCTGCTACCAATTTATTGTTAGGAGAAGGACGTGGTTTTGAAATAGCGCAAGGACGATTGGGACCTGGCAGAATTCACCATTGTATGCGCGCAATTGGGACTGCGGAACGCGCACTCGAACATATGATTCAGAGAACACGTGGCAGAGTAGCATTCGGATCTCAATTGGTAGAAAAGGGAGTGATTCGCAGGTGGATAGCCGAATCACGAATTGAAATCGAACAAGCCAGACTGCTTTGTTTGAAAGCTGCACACATGATGGATACTGTCGGCAACAAAATTGCTCGCACCGAAATTGCGATGATCAAAGTGGTGGCACCTAACGTTGCACTCAATGTTTTAGACCGAGCAATTCAAGCTCATGGTGGTGGTGGAGTAAGCCAGGACTTTTTCCTGGCCCACGCCTGGGCAGCGCTCAGAACCTTACGAATTGCCGCCGGTCCCGACGAAGTCCACCTCGAAAGCATCGCCAAAATGGAAATCGAACGCTATGAATATTCCGCAGATTCAAGAGTGTCTGCACTAGCGAGCCGGACGGAATAATGAGGAACCGTGCTTGTCTTATTTTATGCGCTTCCGGTTAATTCCCAAGCCCGCTCGGCCATGATACGCGCTAACTTACCAATTTCTTCTGCCCGAGCAGAGCTTGCAATGCCTTGTTTGGCGCGATGCATTACGCCTTGTGCAATTGCTGCTAATCGAAAAAGGGCAAATATTACGAAAAACGGCAGTTCTGCAGTGGCATTACGGCCGGTGCGCTCGCAATAAGTCTGTACATAGTCCTTTTCACTTGGAATACCTAGTGCTGCGAGATCTACATTACCGAAACCATTGAAGCTGTCATCGATGCGTGGCAAGTGATAGAGAAGGCAGTTGTAGCCAAGATCTGCAAGGGGATGACCAAGGGTGGAGAGCTCCCAATCCAATACGGCTAATATGCGTGGCTCGGTTGCATGAAAGATAGTGTTTTCCAAGCGAAAGTCGCCATGAACAATGGTTGTTCCTTCGCCCTTTTCGTCACCGGTAGGAATATGTTGCGGTAGCCACGCCATGACTTTGTCCATGGCAGGAATTGCTTCTGTTTTGGAAGCTTCGTATTGCTTGGACCATCTTGCAATCTGGCGTGCCACATAATTTTCAGTTTTGCCGAAATCGTTAAGACCGATCGCTTTCCAATCAACGTTATGCAAGTTTGCAAGCGTTTCGACTAATGCATCGTAAATCTTTTTTCTTTCTGATGGTTGCAGTCCAGGCAGAAGTGGATCTCGAAACACTCGCCCCTCAACGAAGTCCATTACAAAGAAGGGTGTACCGATCACATCTGCATCTTCACAAAGAATGTGAACTTTTGGCACGGCAACATTTGTTGAGCCAAGTGCAGACATCACTTTATACTCGCGCTCTATTTGATGAGCGGAAGGCAAAAGTTGTCCTGGTGGTTTTTTCCTCAGTACGTAACGATTACTGTTTGTTTCCAATAAAAAGGTTGGATTCGATTGCCCACCTTCAAACTGCCGAACGCTTACAAGACGCGTAAAATTCGGCAATTTGTTAGCGAGGTAATTTTGGAGAGCGCCTTCGTCAAACTTATGAGCTTCTCGGACCGCAGTTGTTTCGGGTACACTCATCTTTTGCCTGGCTGCCTCTTGGATATTGAAATGGAAGAACAACTCGCCGGTATACGTAAAAACATTACGGGACTAATGGTGTCGAACTTTGCTTCCTGTGCCGTAATGCTTTTATTGTGGTGGCTTCTTTCAAATAATGTGAATCCACTGCCAATGTTCTCTTCTGAGTTTATTCCATTTTTGCGCTCCTACTTTGAGATTTTCGGAATATTCGGATTGATCGCATCGTGCTATTCGTTGTGGTGGCTTACAAGATGCATTTCTCAAGTGGAAGAAGCATCCAAGAAAAAGAAACGTCCAGAAATTTGGCTCACCAGAGTAAAACCATTACCGATGTTTGGACTGTCTGTAATTCGCATCGCCAAGAAAAAAGCTGCTGAAGAGGGTGAGAAAGCACCAGAGCAAACTCTTTTTGCGATTTCCTCCAACACAAATCCAAAAGAAGCTATGGCGTTGTTGAGTCAAAAGCTCGGTTCAATTGAACCGGTCGGAGCAATGGCCTTAACCAACAAAGAAGATCCAATGCCAGTCGCACTCATGCTTAACAAACGATGCTATCTGGTAATTCATATTTTGCCGCCGCCGCTTGCTGCAATGATTCCCTAGTTTACAAGTGCAAAGTGCCCAAAAAGACATCTCCCCACCTGTGACCGAGGTCCCGAACGGTCAAAAGCGGGGAGAATTTCCACAAACCCTAGTCGAATCAAGGTTTATGTTGAGTATGTTAGGAAATCAAAATGGCAAACTTGGGTCGAATTGAAGCTATTGACGACGGTTTTCCCCACCCCTAATTTTCGATTTTTCCCGCCCTAAAGCAACAACCCCACCAGCTGCCGAAGTCCCGTGCGGCAAATCGCCCATTTTCCTTTGACAACATAAGCGGAAAGATAAGGCACCGCACGCATATATAATGAATCAACCAGCAAGGTCCCATTTAAGCGATGACTTACCTACTAAACCGCGTCTTGCTCACCAATGATGATGGAGTCGAGGCGGAGGGATTAAAAGCTCTTACTAGAGCGGCTCGCACAATAGCACGAGAAGTATGGGTAGTAGCACCGGCAACTGACAGCAGCGGATGTGCTGCTTGCATAAATTTGCATGATCCATTGCGCGTATCGCACCCAAGTGAGCTCGAGTATTCGATATCCGGCACTCCGGCAGATTGCATCATTATGGCTTGCGGTCAT
>CAJCIF010000126.1 GCA_903970355.1 Actinomycetota bacterium | reverse complement strand
TTTTGTTGTCGTACTGCTTGAACTACCTTGAATTTTGACAGGCACGGCACGCTCAATTTTGGTCGTTTTTTCTGTCGTGCTGGTAGCAGGCGCCAATTGTTCTGTAGTAGTTGTCGTAGATGATGCAGCTGGTGCTGCAATTTCAGTGGACGATGATTCAGTCTTTATTTCATCGCAGATTGCCGGACTCCAGGATTCGATCGATTCAACACTGAACACAGAGAATGCGGCTAACACAGCCATGCGAGTAACTTTAGACATTCGCGAACCTCCAGATGAAACGCCCACGGGACGCACGTTATTAGAACCAGCAGCCCTGGTAAATCCCAAAGAGACCTATCTCTTCTCAAGTTACCTTTAAGGCTGCTGGCCATACTTGAGGGCGAACTGGATTTTGGTTTTGCCAACGGCCATTCGCCCGATTTGTAATCGGAGACAGATTTAAATGAGAGTTGGTTCCCTATTTAAAGAACGAACTCAACTTAGCCCTGGGCAAAATAATAGCCAAAGGAATCGCGAATCTTTGCCATGGGCACTTGCACGATGTTTCCGGTCGGCTCACGCAGTTCGACAATCTGTCCGCCATGACCGTCTGGTTTCAAACCCACGACCGCATAAGCATGTAGCGGCAAAATTCCTTGAGCCGGAGAACCGTTCGTGCCCAGTATTAGAATTTTGTGCTCTGCTAGAGCCCGTTCCATAGCGGCTTTCATCTGAGCATCCGTCCAGGTTGCGGTCTCTGCGCTGGTAGCATTTTGACCGGTGAAGAGCTTTATGGCTTCGGCCGGGCTCCCCAGAACCGTCAAAATCTCTTCCGGCGTTTTGTTGTAGAGTCCAAGCGCTTCGCCAATTGTTCGCAAGAGCGACTCATCCGTCTTCATTTGTCCAAACGCCTTTTCAATCACATTCGCCCAGATGCCGCTAGCGCCGCCATGGTTGAAGAGACGCAACTCAGCTTCAGTGAGGGGAGCAACGTGAATCGGATTATTCGGAGCACCAGGGAAAGTTACAGTGTAGGAGCCGTCTTCATTTTTATGAATCATTTTTTGCAACATTTCCGGATGTTGCTGCGCAAACACCTGTAAGGGTTCAAGCATATAACAATCGGAAAGACTGGGATTTTGTTTTACACCATCAGGACCGATAGAAGCTTCCGGTGTACCCTTGCCATAAAGTTGAGTGCTCGTATCAGCAGGAATGGAAGTTTGATCCAAGAATGTATTTACAGTAGCTAGAGCTGTGGTCACGTCCAGATTTTGCTCGTAGAATTGTGAGATGTTAGCGATCGTAATTTCATTCGGAGACCCACCAGGTACTGCGTTAACCAACTCATCGAAGTGCTTGTCCAGGTATTGCAGGTACGTTTTGTCTGGGTCCTGCGGATTACTGTGAAGAGCTTTCTTCAAATCATCTCGCGTTAGAACTCCATCTTTTCCGTATACATTAAAGGCGTCTTGAGCCCAGTCCTCGAAAGCATTTGCATTAGTCCTGTTATGTTGAAATTGTTCAAAGCGTTTTAAACCATCCGCAGTTATGCAGGGATCGCCCGCGTATTTGACACCGGACAGTTGGGCGAGAGCATCGTAGCTTGCATAGAGAACAGCTAAAGCCTGGGCTTCTTTACCGGTTATTTTTGGATCGTTCATAGCTCGATATAGATCGTCCCTCGTTACCCTGCCATTGCTATGTTTTTCGATTTTTTGAAGTACACTTTGTGCCGCCTGACTGAATTCCTCCGGTGACAAATTGCGACTATTGTCGGGTTTAGGAGGTGGAGGAGCGGTTGCAGTTTTAACATCACTGGCTAAGTGCCCACCATCTAAAACAATATGGTCACCAGTCAATTGCTTGCTCGAAAAATGACTGAGTTCGTCAATTTTTACCGAACCGCCATTAAGACTTCGCCAATGGGTATCGGCATACTGAAGGTCTTCGTGAGCAGCACCGCTCGAATAACGAACAAGCGGAGATTCAGGATGGGCCGAAGCCACCCGGTCTAGGTCCAACTGCTTACGGATATCGTCTCTGGTAAGCTCCGGCCTACCGTTAGTCATTCGTCTCAGCAAATCTTCGTGCTGTGAGAGTTTGTTCAGCACAGAGGAAGCATCTGTCGTTTCTCTCACTTCAAAAGGCGTGAGCTCGATAGACGGCAAGGCAGCTTTCGCTGCTGGTGAAATCTGATCGCCAGGAGGACGGATCTGATCAATGTGATTGCGGCCAGTATCCTTAGTTGGTGGAGATTGGACCGAGAGCAAATCTGGACCAGAATACACAAACGTTTCGGAACCGGCAGAATGAAAGGTTTCGGAACCAATGTTGTTAAAAGTGGGGGACTGATCTAAATTGGCCATGAGGCTACCCAGCAAATGGCAATGATGCTCATTTTCAGCGCATTTCAATAAGTCGGTGAGAGGCTTCGACTTATTTAATTTTACTTGGCACTTATGGCAAACTTCGGTCAAGCCAGGCGGCTTCAGTCACGAACGTTGAAGAGCACCATATCTGATATCACAGCCAGTCACACAGAATGTATGTCGCAATTTAAATGCAAAGCCAAACATTACAACGAAAATGCATTCGATTGTTGACCGAGCACTTTCAAAACAATCGCCACAAAACTCAATGCCTTCGCCTCAATACGTTCGCATAACGATAATTGAGTTTGGCGCTCCAATCTTACACCTTCCACATGTGTTTTGGCTTTTTCCTGCAGACCATGAAGCCGATCGAGTTCGATGTACAAATTACGCATCTTAGCTAGCAATTGCTCTCTATGCCGATCGCTGCCTTCGTGGACAGCGCGATGCAATTGTCTGATGCAAAAACCGAGTTGCGCTCTTACATTCACTTCTTGATTCTCAAGCGTACGCAGGACATTGGCTGCATCAGCCAGTCTTACAGCAAGAGGAATCTCGTGAGTGTACTGATTGATTGTTCTTTTGAGATTGCTCGCGTCTTCCAGGACACCATCGGCGCGCTGAATATAAATGTCGCATTCGTTAATAGCTTGCCTGTTTTGAGCGTTCATCGCATTGCTCCGTAAACTCTAATCGGAAGACGTTTCTCCCATAGCTTTTGAGCTTACGAACCATGAGTGGCAAAAGGGTGACAAAACAGCCTATTTTTTGGCAGTCTTGCTAGCCGGATCAGGAATGAAATTCAGACAAGCGGAATTTATGCAAAAGTGCAAACCGCCAGGCTTAGGTCCGTCCAAAAAAACGTGTCCAAGATGAGAGTCACACTTTGCACAAAGAACTTCTGTACGTTCCATGCCAAGACTATTATCTTTCTCTACTTTGATGCTGTCTTTCGATACGGGACGGAAAAATGCCGGCCAACCTGTGTGCGAGTCGTATTTCGAATCGGAGCTAAAGAGCTGATTGCCGCACGCTGCGCATTGATAGACACCAGGTTGGAAGAAACTATCGTACTTATTGTGAAACGGTGCTTCTGTCCCCTTTTGCCGCATGATACAGAATTGGGCAGGAGAAAGAGATTGCTTCCACTGATCGTCTGTTTTGGTGATTTTGTCAGGGGGCTTGGTTTCTGCTGCTTCAACCTGGCAACCCAGGAATCCCAAAACCGCCAATGCAACTAGATTGCCTTTCATGTTATTTCCTTTAGATCGTAATTCGCCTTCTGAAGCTCAAACGAATCGTACCGCTTTCTTATTCCCAAGAGATGATCTTCACATTCGATGAAGTAAGTCACGGAACAAAACCGTGCTCGGCCAGTCGAATTTGCTATGAGGACACTCACACGCAAGCCTAAGATCGCACACAAAATCCCAGGCAGAATGCGGATGGTAATTTCAGCTAGAAAGTGTTATTCGTAAGATCGAAAATGGACTTTCGGGAAAAGATCAAGCAAAACTACGATGACATACTCAAGCACTGACAGTTATACAAAGCGAGACGGAGAATTCACATTCACTCGTGCCGATTTCGTAAACATCTACAGGATGTACGCGCACAAACATCGCACGACCGGTTGCAGAATCACGCATCTCCTTGGTGTTCCAACCATAATTCTCAGTTTACCCATGCTGTTGAGGCGACTGCCAGTTGGCCTTTTGTTAATGGCAATCGGCTATTCCTTTCAAATTGCTGGGCACTATGTTTTTGAAAAAAACAAACCAGTGCTTCTGGAAACAAAAGATCCTCGCGTTATACCAGTTGCTCTTGTTTTCGTAGCACGAGAATGGATGCGAGTATTTACAGGCCGTTTCACAAATCGAGATCTCACAAAACACTCGGATTCGTGGCTCGATTAAGTCATCTTGACATGCCCATGGGTCCGTGCTAGCCTTCATCATCCGGTCAATTGCCCTTTACCTTACTAGGCTTTCGCATGACCGGATTCGAACGAACTTCTTTCGATGGTAAACCACCGCCACCTGATGCAGAGTTGCGTGAAGTTGCTGCCTCTTTGCACGCTTACGATGCAGTTGTCCGCCAACCATCGCAAAGCATGCTGCAACAGGCCCAGCGAGATTTGCAAAGATATGGTTTTCCGGTAGTCTCGGTCACCAATGCGGCTGAGGGCAAAAACACCGACCTGACCATGAAAAATGGCGAACACTATTCACTTGACGCCAAAGGCAATTTGCTGGATGCCACGAACAAACAAATCGATCCTTCCGGCCTGCTAGCAAAAACTACCGATTCACCAAAACAAAGCACGGCAAATGCCGATTTAGAAACATCAAACAACGGACAGCCAAATGCGCATGGCGAAGGGCCATCGGGCCAAACAGGGCTCAGTCCAGAAGGACTCAATTGCTCGTTACCACCACCTGACGGTTATCCAGGCCTTCACTACGGGCAGTTTGGGTTGAACCCATCCCGTGAAAGAGGCGTCGGTTTAGGGATGTCCTACAAAGCTTACGAGTTCGGAATTAATCGAGGCTACACAGGAAAGCAGCTTTCCATCAGTCGAAGAATCGGTGAACACTCCGAAGCAGGACTTTCCTATTCGTTTACCACCCGAACAGCGAGCTTGGGCTTTAAAACAGAATTAGGACACGATTAAACGACCAGGAGAATCTACCCAGATGCTCACCGGATGTGGTGAGCGCTAATTTCTTACGGCCAATTTCTTACGGATTGATTACATCCGCCATAAGGCATGTCCCGGAAGTATATAGTGATTACAGTCAAACAGAGAAAGCCAGATATGCAGTCATCCATTATGGCAACGAACTAAAAACAATCGGAGTGCAAGAAGCACCCTGATTCGAAAAATCGAACTTGAATGTTATTAGCTAGCGAGTTTATCCTGGTGAGGTCCGAAATGGGCGGTCACCTGGACAAATTGAAATTGGGCTTAGGAGGCCTAAAATATATGAAACTGGGGGGTCTACTTGTAACAGTTGCGGTGTCAGTATCCCTGAGCGCCTGCACAATTATTGAGCCTGGACAACGGGCGGTAAAGGTATCCCTTGGACAAATGGACCGAAATCTACTGAATCCGGGAATGCAGTTCTACAATCCGTTAACGGACAGAATTTCAGAATATTCTGTTAAGCAAGATACAAAAGACGGCCAAGCCGATCCGCTTACTGCCGACCAACAGCCAATCAGCATTAGCTATAAGGTGCTTTATCGCATCCCTGAAGGTGAAGTGTTGACCTTGTATGAAAAATACGCCGGTGATCCATTCGACAGATTGGTAGCACCGCAAGTGCAAGAAGCTTTTCGACAAGTGGTATCACAATACAAAGCTGATGCCGCCACCAAGAGCGTCAATATCATCAAAAATCAGGTATTAGCTATGGTGCGCGACAACGTTAAGGGATTAGTGGAAGTGGTTGATATCCCAATTACGCACGTAGGATTGCCGGAAGTTCTGCAGCAAGCTATTGCTCAGAAACAGGTTATGGAGCAACAAGCTCTCCAAAAATCTTATGAGCTTGATAAAGCAAAGAAAGAGGCGGAGATTACTGTGGCAAATGCTACGGCGCAAGCCAAATCAATCGAACTGCAAAGTCAGGCTCTCCAAAAATCGCCAACTCTTATCGAGTACGAACGTGTTAAGAAATGGGATGGCGTATTACCGAATACAATGGTTGTTAGTGGAAGTGGCGCGGGTGGATTCGGCAATTTGATTCAACTCCACGCCACAGTGCCGAAAGACGCTCCGGCAAAATAACTTCCAGGTTTCCTGAAAGTGTCCTTTGAAACAAGACAAGGGAGTTCTAAATGATTGCTGTTGAAGTATTAGTTGCATTGATGGTTATCGCAGTAGTGATATTCGGGTTGGCCAAAATTGGAGCCCCGATCGCTGAGGCATTTGCCGACAGACTGAAAATGAAATTTCAGGAATTGGGGCCGGAAGAAGAACACGAATTGAAAATGCGCATCAATGCACTTGAAGAAGAAGTTCGCAATTTGAAACAGCAAATGGTCAATGTTCAGGCTACAGCTGATTTCGCAATCAAAACTGCGCAAACCAAAGAACCTGAATCGGGCACTAAAATCCATATTCAGAAAAAAGAGACGATTAACTAATGTGTTTAAACAACTAAAGAGCTTTGTATTTGGCTCGCCTTTGGATTCAAAATCTGAGACCGAAGAGCGACTGAATGTACCGTTAGGTTTGGCGATATTTGCATCAGATGCCCTCTCATCATCAGCCTATGCAACCGATGAGATTTTGATAGCCCTGGTAGGCATCATCAGTATCAGCTCCGTATCAAACAATTCAAATGCAGATGTCGGGCTCGATTTGAGCAACCTGTTTATGTGTGTTCCCGTAGCATTTGCCATCGCTTTCTTGCTGGCAATTGTTGTTGTTTCCTATCGCCAGGTGATAAAGGCTTATCCAGGTGGTGGTGGAGCGTACACAGTCGCTAAAGACAATTTGGGACCAAGCAGTTCTCTTCTGGCAGCTGCCGCACTTTTACTGGACTATGTCTTAACGGTAGCCGTCAGTGTCTGCGCCGGTATAGCAGCACTAACGGCGATGTTTCACGCTACAACAGGTGCTCAGGCAGTAATAGAAGAACATGCATCCGTTGGATTGGCTTTGCTTGCTATCGTTGCCATTGCCTATGTCAACTTGCGGGGAGTGAGAGAATCAGCACGTGTAATTGCACTGCCTGCATACCTCTTCATTTTCTGCATGCTTTCCCTCATAACCGTAGGTGTTTTCCAAAGTATTGTTTATCAACCGCCGCAACCACCCGTTTATCATGGCGTGCAGATCGGTGTGGAACATCTCGCTTTTGGATTGCTGTTCTTCAAAGCATTCGCTCACGGTTGCGCTGCCCTTACCGGTATAGAGGCAGTGTCCAATGGCGTAAAGGCGTTCAAAGAACCGTCTGTACAAACAGCAAATTTGACTATGGTTTTAATGGGTTCACTGCTTGGTGTCATCCTGCTTGGACTCACTTATTTAGCGTTGGTGCACCAAATCATTCCTGTTGAAGGCGATACGGTTGTTTCGCAAATTGCTAGAGCAGTACTCAACAAACAAGATGTCTTCTATTACGTAATTCAACTGTCAACAATGAGTATCTTGTTGTTAGCAGCTAACACGAGTTTCGGTGGTTTTCCGAGGCTGGCAATGATTCTCGCTCGTGACGGCTATTTGCCACGGCAATTGATGAACGTGGGCGATCGCCTTGTCTATTCAAATGGCATCGTACTTCTTGCCAGTATGGCTGCCGTTCTCGTCATTGCCTTTCACGCAAGCGTACATAATCTAATGCCGATGTATGCCATTGGCGTTTTTCTCTCATTTACATTTGCTCAAGCTGGAATGGTGGCGCGCGCGCTTCGTGCCGGAGGAACAAATCCGGACGTCAAAGGAATGGTCATTAATGGCGTTGGCGCTTTAGTAACGTTGCTTGTAAGTTGTCTTCTTTGCCTGGAGAAACTCACGTCCGGAGCCTGGATCGTCCTCATAAGTTTGCCAATGATCGTATTCATGTTTAGAAACATCAATCGGCACTACGAAACGATGCATCATCAGCTGGCCGTACCTAGCAAGGAATATCATCCGCAAGCTCTCGACCATACTGTATTAGTTCTTGTTGCTTCACTGAACAAAGGGGTTCTGCCAGCTTTGGAATACGCAAAGAGTATTTCCAAACGAGTAGAAGCTGTGCACGTTGAACTCAACCCGGAAGCTACAATACAACTGCAAAAAGATTGGGAAGCTTGGGGTAGTGGTATTCCTCTCACCGTTTTGAAGTCACCTTTTAGATCACTCAGCGGACCGCTTCTCAAATATATTGATGAAGTTGATAAGAGACACGAACACGATATCGTGACGATCATCATTCCTGAAATCATGGCGAAGAAATGGTGGCATAATCTCATGCACAATCAAACAGCCATTGCTATAAAAACAATGCTCATGTTCAAACCAGGCAAAGTGGTAACCACCATTCGATATCACCTCAGTGAATAGCTTATGTCCCTAAGAATATTGTTCTATCCTGCCATCACCCTCGATGGTTTTATTGCAAAGCCAAATGGGGATTCGAGTTGGGTGACTGAAGAAGACGAACAGTTATTCGCTACAGAAGTGCAAAAGGCCGGCTGCGTAATCGTCGGCAGTAAAACGTTCAATCAATACGAAAACATTATCTATCCGGTACCAGAAGCTACAACTTTTGTTTGTTCATCGAAAGCTGCAAATGGCAAAACAACACATGACGGAACGGTTATATACGTCAATGGATCTGTTGCCGCTATTTGCAAAGAGATCGAGAACGCCGGTTTCAGTTCTGCCGTCTTATCCGGAGGCGGAGAAACAAACGGCCGATTCGCGGAAGCATGCGCTATAAACGAAATGCTAGTGAGCATCTACCCCTGCACAATCGGATCGGGAATCAGGATGCTGGGAAACAGCAATATTGAACTGAAACTAACCCTAACAGCGACTCAGGAACTTAATTCAAATGTGATTCGAAACCGTTATCAGGTCGTGTAATAATTCCTAAGTCAAACGCCTTTTCATACAAGGACGGTTCAACTTTGGAAGTAACATTTTCGAATAGTTTGATCATGACCCTTGTCGTCGTGATCTGTGCAATTGGTGGATTACTTTGCGTACGACGTTGGTTCCTAAAGGCAGAGAATACTCAGCACGATGTAGCCGATCCACTCTCGCAGGTTGTTGGCATGATGTTTGCGATCTTGCTTGGCTTTATGGTTGGTGATGCAATGCAGCGTTTCTCCTCAGCACGGGCAATCGTGCAACAGGAGGCTGCATCGCTGGCAGACGTATACCGGCTCTCAGTTGGACTACCCGATGCTATGCACGCCAAAATTCAACAATTGTGTATTGACTATGCTGATGAAGTAATCAATCGCGAATGGCCCTTATTATCGAAAAGGGGATCAAGCGATCACGCTTGGAATACGTACGTAGAATTGGCTACTCTCTGTTGCAAATACTCCCCGGTTACACAAGGGCAAAGCAATGTTCAGCAATGCATAATTCCATGCATTGTGAGCCTTGGTGACAATCGTCGCATGAGGGTCGAGTCGATAAATAGCAGTTTGCCGTCCGATCTCTGGTGGGTACTTTTAATTGGTGCCGTGGCGACAATTCTCTTCACTTACTTTTTTGCAGCAAATCACTTGAGGACTCAAATAGTGATGGTGGCAATTGTGAGCGTGGTTCTTTGCCTCAACATATTCTTGTTAGCTTCATACGATGATCCATTTTCAGGCGATATCTGTATTCACCCAACCGCGCTCCAATTGGATCTCGATCGATTCAGAGCCGAACAGAATTTGCCGAAACCGTAACCTACGCAGTGGCGTCACCTAATGCTGGTGCAGGCGTGGTTTCTTCGCTGCTCTGCGAAACTCTTTGATAGAAATACCAGGCGCACCCGTAAAGTACGATCGCCACCAGGTTTAACGCGGCGATTCCAACAATCATTGATATGTATTCCAAAGCGCCACCAAATAGAGTGCCGAGCAAATTCATACCTAGAGCATTGTGTGGAACTTTCACTTTGCCAAAAGTGATAGCAAAAATGAAAGCCGCAAAAAATATCGGCAAACTCAAAACAAGCGCACCACCCGTCAACCTTTCTGCTACCGGCAACGAGTTGAGCGTAGACAACGGAGTGAAATAACTGGCTAACAACGACACACCCAAGAGTACGTAGAAGATTTTGAGATTCGTGAAACGGAACTTGATTTGGATCAAATTAGCGATCAAAATCATAAGCAGTATTGCACCGATTACGCAGGAGTTTACGAGCCAAGTCGTTCCGGCAATCAGTCCCATTTGAGAAACGCACTTTACCTCAACCAGCATGAAAGCTGCACCCAGGAAGAACATTGTTCGTCCCATCGGATCTACCGAATAAGACTGGAAACAACGACCAACAAGACGCCAGCCTATACAGAGAGTGAAGATCAGTCCGGCGGCATAAGTAATGGTCATTTCTCGCTGGCGCAAGAATAAATATGGCCAATCATCAGTAGTTGGACCGATGCGATTCCAATCTGCTAATTCTCCGGCGATTTGTTGTTTCAGTTCTTCCTTAACGAATGGCTTGTATCCTGAAGCGAGCACGCGTTTTTTATCAACGCCTGGTCCCAAAAGAAAGGTTAGTGCAGATCCATTTTTTGAATACACTCCAAGCGGTTCTTCACCACTCAATTCGGTGAGCGTTTTGAACAACCTTGCTTGCTGCCAATTCGCTGTGGAGTAGAAGGTCACTGACATAATTCCATCAGGCTTGAGAAGCTTCATCGCTTCTCGGAAACTCTCCAACGTATATACGTAATTATCCAGGCGAATCGAAGACATAGAAGAAAAAGCACTGTGACTATCGAGATAGGCAAAATCGACAAGGTCATACTTCTTGTCAGTGCGTTTCATAAAAGCGCGGGCATCGTCTACGTTTACATGTACTTTCGGGTTGTCATAAGGCTTTTCAGGGTGGATCTGCTTTCCAATTTTCACAATAGTGGGATCGATTTCCACTGCATCGATCTCCTCAGCACCATGCCGCAGTGCTGCTGCCAAGTCATTTCCTGCTCCGGAGGCTAATACCAATACGGATCTTGGTTTATCGCCAATCAAAGCGTAAAGCATGTCGTAGTAGTCGAGAAGCTTGAGGCGCTGCGCTGGAGAAGCACTTTCAATTCGCTTTGCGCTGTTGTCATAAGCGCCTTCTATCGCATCGTGGTTGACATCAACCGTGCGCCCGTAAAGAAACGATGGATGATCTCCATCGGCAGGAATCCAGACGTCACTTAGACTAATTCTGTAATAGGGTGACCAGGTCACGTTGCTTGGTGCACCGACGAACGCAACAATAATAGCGGCGACCAAAAGAAGTTCCTGCACAATCGTTCTGTAGAAATAACAGGACAAAATTGCGCACGTTAATATCCAAATTTTGGGTTCGAGCGAGAGGTAAGACATGAAGGTAAACAACGCAATGCCGAGAAAGCTTGCCGTGATATTGATGCTATATGCAGCAAGGGGTGGAAAAGCATCAAAGAGCTGTCCCAACTTTTGCCCAATTCCAACGAACGTCGCAACGATCAGATAGAACACACTGCACAGAACAACCAGTCCTGGGACCATCAGCATAACTTTGTCCAGGTAAGTAGCGTTATCAGTAAAGCCTTCCGTGTTTGTACCTATCAAATAGTGCTCAGCTGGATTGATACAGGTAACATGCACTAAATGGAGAGGATCTGCAAAACTAATCAAGCAACTTAGAACAAGAAGCCCTGCCGGAAACATCCAGGCAAGATTTCTCTTTGACGTGGAAAGAGCTAGGCCAAGACCCATTCCGAACAGGCAAGCCATAAGGGCCATGTTCTTGAAATAGGCGAAAATTCGGATTTCAGACGAAAGCCACCTTATGATCAGCAGTTCTACGAAAAGAGAAATGAAGCTGATCAGGAATAATTCCCATGTCTTCCTCGACATTATTTTCGCCTGTTCCTTGCCAGTACTGATAGATTAATTAGTAAATTTACGTCCCGCAGAAGCGATGCTATCACATCCGCCGAGTACGGTAAATACACTTATTAGCGTATTGCCAAGTGCCCAGGAAGCAGTT